>CAVDFM010000023.1:10000-18112 GCA_963608365.1 bacterium
GTTTTCGCGTATAACAGATATGGATTGGCGAAGCAGCGCATCAAGCGGCTGCGGCTGCGGCTCCGCCGGCAGCACAACGCCAACCGTTGTTGTTTCGTCCACGCGGGCAAGCAATTCCGCTTCGCTGAAAGTCAGCTCCGTATCCTCCCCGCTGCCTTCATGGGTTGGGTTGATGAAGCGGTATTCTCCGCCGTATTCCGCGAACACAACGGCGTGCTTGCCGTATGGCGTTTGTATGCCAAGCATTGCGGGGCAATGCTCCCTAAGATAGGCGCAAAGCTGTTCCCTGCCTATCATCTTTTCCTCAATTTCGTACCCGCGCGGTTTAAGCCACAGATTGAACCATTTGCCGCCCTGCAGCATTGGGCCGGAACGGTACTCCCCTTCTTCCCTGGCAAACATCCACGGCAGCTTTATATCGAGCGCTATCTTATAATCTTCCGTATCCACGCCGCATGTTTCCATTATGACGGCAATAGCGGCATATGAGCAGGACGCCTTGAAATGCATGTACTTCACGGTATATCCCCTTTCTTTTGAGACAGAACAGCCGCAGCAGTTAAACGTGCCGCGGCTGCAAGCTTACTTAATCGGGTATTTTCGCGTTTGCGCCATATCAGTTGTTCTTCTGCGGCAGGGGGAGCTGATACTCCGGCTGCAGCGGCGTACCGGCAACGTAACCGGGCCACACATAGTAGCGCTTGGGGTGCATACGGTAAACGGTGTTAGCTATTGGCTCGCGCTTCACCTCAACGCCGTTTAGCTTATATGACTTAAACGTATCGTATACATAGCCGGACTTAGCCTCGTTCTTCAGCATCCAATACGGCGCGGTAAGGCCGGAATAGGTTATGTATTCCGTCTCGGTCGGCTCTATGTCCGGCAGGCGTTCGCTTATCAGCTCTATTTCGTCAAACCCGGCGTCCGCCGCAAAGGGCAGGCCGTATATTTCGCACCATATGCGCTTCTGTTCCTTATCTATCCAGGTGAACACATATACGGGCGCTTCCGTATTGTTGCTCCACTTAAAGTCTATCGTGCCGGTGTTTATGGTTGCGTCCAGCCCGCCGGGAACGTAGCTGAGCCTGCTTGAATGCGGCTGACGGTAAACTATATTATAGTCGCCCTTAAGCACCGCATTGTATACGGTTGTGCTTACCTGGCATACGCCGCCGCCCGGCTGATCTTCCGTATTGGCGCCGCCCTCTATTACCGCGGGGGCAGGCTGCCAGCCGTATTTTTCATATCTGTCCCCAAGCAGCGTGTTGCAGGAGAACACATCGCCCGGCTGAAGCACCGTGCCGTATATCAGCCCGCAGGCCTTGGTCATGTTATGCACGCGCTCCGCGCGGCCGTAATGCCCCTTGGCATAGCTTGTGTAGGCGCTGGAGCGCATTACAAGCGTTTCCTTTATTGTGGCTATGGTAACCTCGGGCTCTATTGCTTCGCTTTCGAATTCAACCGTGCCGAACTCCCTTGCTTCGGTGCGCGCGGTAAGCTCGTCAATAAGCTTCTGCTCGTTCACTCCGTGCCCGGGTATGCCTTCCGCAAAGTCGAACCTAAGGTCCCTCAGGTCGGTCTCGGTATCGTCATCCGCCTTGCCTATGTTCACGGCGTTAAGGGCGTTAGTCTCGCTGTTCATTTCAAGCTGCTTAACGCTGAACGTCGCATCCACGGGCGCGGTGTTTACCTCCGCCGCTATGCCCGCCGCAAATTCGGTAAAATCGGGCGCGGCTATGGTATATTCAATATCGAAGCTTCTGCCGTTTGCGGCTATGTCGCTAAGCTCCGCCTGCAATTCTTCAAGCGTGCCTTCGCGGCCGAGAGCCATGGCCTCGGTAAGCTTTTCTTCCGTATTATAAGTTATGTTGAAAAAGCTTTTGTCTATCGCATATGTATGCTCGCCGTCTGTCACGGTGAAACCCACGTTCTCCGTCAGCTTTTCTTCCGCCGCCTTCAGCGCGTCCTTTGCCGCAGCCATGTCCATGCCGCTTACGTCCACGCCGCCCACGGTTATGCCCGCGTGGAACGTGCCGGAGTTGATTATGCTCTGCCGCTGTTCCTCTTCCTTATCCGCCTTTATTTTGAGCGCGATAAGCACGCCGCCGAGCACCAGCGCCGCCGCAAGGAGCGACACGAGCACTATCGTAAGCGTTTTGCGTGAGTTCTTCTGCGGCTTTACGCCTGCGTTGTTTTCCATACGCCGTTTACCTCTATTATCAAAAATATTATTACGCTTTATGCCTTACCTATTATATTTGCATTTATCTTTCATGTAAAGACATGTTTTGCGCATTATACATAATATGCGACTTGATATTTATGGAAAATAAAAACGTATGAACTGAATCGCTTGATTATATTCGCGTTTCAAAGTATAATCATTGCATCATTATTGGGGCATACCGCCCCGATCAACAGAAAGGGGATTTTTCCTATGCATAACAGCAAAAGGGATTCTGTCCGATTCTTTATTCAATTTGCACTTTTGGCGGCGATAGAAGCCGTATTCTGCTTTACTCCGCTCGGCTCCCTGCCCGCGATTGGGCCGATAGTTGCAACGCTTGCAATGGTGCCGGTGATAATAACCTCCATACTGCTCGGCACCAAGGCCGGCACGCTGATGGGCGCAATAACGGGCCTGTTCAGCTTTATCGTATGGACGTTCACTCCCCCCACACCCATAGCCGCGTTCGTATTTTCGCCGTTCTATACCCTTGGCGAATATCAGGGCAACTTTTTCAGCATAGTGATATGCTTCCTGCCGCGCATACTGGTGGGTACGGTATCGGGCGTGCTTTATAATGCGCTTGGCAAGAGCATGAAGAACAACGTTATGGCAATGGTCATAGCGAGCGTTGCCGGCAGCCTTGTGAACACGTTCGGCGTGATGCTTGGCATATGGGCATTCTTCGGCGACCAGTACGCAACCATTGCGGGTCAGGGCATATTGCTGATAATCGGCAGCACGGTGCTGACCAACGGCATACCGGAGGCCATAGTTGCGGGCGTGCTTTGCCCCGCGATATGCAAGCCGGTGAAGAAATTCATACTGAAGGACTGACAGGAGAAACACAATGGGAGTAGTGCTGGGCATAGACATAGGCGGCTCCACCACCAAGATAGCCGGTTTTCAGGAATCCGGCCAGCATATAGGCACGCTTAGGGTTGAAGCGTCGGACCGGCTGACATCCCTATACGGGGCGATAGGCAACTTTTTAAGCACGCGCGCAATATCGCTCAACGACGTGGCCTGCTGCGTTATAACCGGCGTTGGCGCGGCGCTTGTGAACGGCGATATATACGGCATACATACCGAGCGCATAGATGAATTCGTTGCCATAGGCAAGGGCGGCCTTGCACTCAGCGGCAAGGAGGAGGCGCTTGTTGTAAGCCTTGGCACGGGCACGGCGTTCGTACGGGCGGGCAAATTGGGCTGCGTGCATATAGGCGGCAGCGGCGTTGGCGGCGGAACGCTGGCGGGGTTATTCTTCCATGTGTTCCACGAAAACGACCATTCCGCAATGGAGCGCATTGCCCAAAAGGGCGATTTGAGCAAGGTTGATCTGATGATATCCGATATATGCCCAAACGAGGTGGGCGCGCTGCCTTCGCACATTACGGCATCCAACTTCGGCAAAATAACCAGCGGCACGGAAAAAGAGGACATTGCGCTGGGTCTTGTGAACATGGTGTTCCAAACGATAGGCATGCTGAGCGTGTTCGCGCTGAGGAACGACACGGTAAAGGACGTTGTATTGACGGGCAGCCTTGCTAACATGGGCATGGCAAAGCAGGTTATGAGCGTGGTAGAGGAAATATCGGACGTTAAGTTCTTCATCCCCGAAAACGCAACCTTTGCAACCGCAATAGGCGCGGCACTGCCCTTCGTACACAACGCAAAGATATAACATCATATATAACAAAACAGCGTGCGGCAAAATGCTTCCGCACGCTTATTTTATGCCCTGCTTTAACCTTCTTTCAGGCTGCCTGCGCGGAAGTTTATCCTGCGCGGGGTGGGCAGCGAATCAAAACGGATAACGTATGCCATGCGGCCGCGGTCTATATCCACCACCATGCCGCCGCCCATAATGTCGTGCATCACGCGCTGGCCTACGGTAAAGCGCAGCTCCTGTGCGTTGGCGGTGATGCGTTCCTGTGCGGAGGATATGTAGCGTTCCGCCTCCGCCTTCAGGCTTTCGTCAAGCTCGCTGGTATAGTCTATATACTGCCGGTCTATATCGAACACAAAGCGCGAAGGGTAGCGGAAGGAGCCGTCTATGCTCCTGCCCTCCGCATCGGATAGGAACAGCCCCTTTTCGGCCCTTGTCACGGCAACGAACATAAGCCGCCGCTCCTCCTCCATGCCTTCAAAGCTGTCCGTCCGCTTGGAGGGGAACACGCCTTCATCCAGCGCGCATATGAAAACATACGGGAACTCAAGCCCCTTTGCCGTATGCACGGTCATCAGCTTCACCGCGTCCGGGCTTGAGGCTGCGTCAAGGTTGGTAAGCAGCGCAACATGGGCAAGGAAATCCTCCATTGCGCTTTCCTCTCCGCAGCTTGTTTCGTATTCATACACGGCCTGTTTAAGTTCCGCCAAATTATCCAGCCTGTCCTGCGCGCCCTCGGTCCTGAGCGCGGCCTCGTACCCGCTTTCGTTAAGTATTGCGCTTAATGCTTCAGATGCGGGCATATCCTTGTATATGGCGGCAAAATGCTCAATAAGGTTTATGAACCGCTTTGCCAGCGTTTTGACAAAAAGCGGATCGTCCGCGTTCCTTTTCAGCGCTTCATAAAGGGAGCAGGCGTTCTTTTCCGCATACTCGGTCAAAAAGCGCATGCGCTTCTGCCCTATGTAACGCTTGGGCGTATTCACTATGCGCAGGAAGGACAGGTCGTCCTTATATACGACCATGCGCATGTAGCTTAGCGCATCCTTTATCTCCACCCTGTCGAAAAACTGCACGCCGCTGTATATAGTATACGGTATTTCGGCCTTCATCAGCCCTTCTTCTATTGTCCTTGCGGCGTAATGCGCGCGGTACAGTATTGCCATATCGCCGTACGGCACGCCCGCTTCGTTCAGCTCCTTTATGCGTTCGGCTATCGTTTTTGCTTCCGTATCGGTTGTTTTGTTGTGGGTATACACGGGGCGCTTCCCCTGCGGCAGCATGGGAACGAGCTCCTTTTTCATGCGGATGGTGTTTTTGTCTATCAGCGAATTTGCAACGCCGAGTATCTGGGGCGTTGAGCGATAGTTCTTCATCATCATTATGGTTTTAACATCGGGGAAGTTCCGTTCAAAGTCCAGCAGATACTTAACGTCCGCCCCGCGCCAGGTGTATATGGTCTGGTCCGGGTCGCCCACTATGAAAAGGTTTTTATGGTATGCGCACAGCGCCTGCATAAGCTCATACTGCAGCGCGTCTATATCCTGAAACTCGTCTATCATTATGTATTCAAGCCGCTGCTGCCACTTCAGGCGTATTTCGTCCGATTTGGAGAATATATACAGCGTGAACTTGATAAGGTCGTTATAATCAAGGCCGAAGCATTTCTTCTGCTGATAAAGATAGCCGTAGAATATTATGTCCTTGGCGGTTTCCGCCTGGTCGTATTTCTTTTTGAGCGTATCTAAATCCATGGCTATAACGTCCAAATAATACTGCGGGCGGTTGATGCATTTTTCAATCTCTATCATGTCCCGCGCCTTGGAAAACGTCATATTCCTAAGGGTCAATCCGCGCTCCTCATATATTACGGCAAGCATTGAATCTATGTCCGAATTGTCCAGCACAAGGAAGCTTTTGGGGTACTGGACAAAATAGCTGTCCTCCTGCAATACGGATACGCAGAAGCCGTGGAACGTGCTTATAAAGCCGGTGTCGTTATCGCCGGTAAGGGCGCGTATGCGCCGCCGCATCTCGTTTGCGGATTTGTTGGTGAACGTTACGCAAAGTATGTTTGAAGGCAAAATGCCAACCTCGTTCACAAGGTATGCAAACCTGTGCGCAAGGGCGCGGGTCTTGCCGCTGCCTGCGCCCGCCATAACGCGCACGAAGCCTTCCGTGGTGGTCACGGCCTCGCGCTGCTCTGTATTCAGTCCGTTGAGTATATCGCTCATATTTCCCCCGTTGTATAAGCACGGGGCGGCCGCGCGGTCGCCCCGATAGAGTTGTCATTTAAGCTTTGTACGGCTTATTTCTTCTTTTTGCTGACCATTACGATAACTATCGCAACTACGATAACGGCGGCTATTATGCCCACTATCGCGCCGGTGGACATGCCGCCCTCAGGCTCGGTCGCCGCGGGTTCGGCGGGAGCGGGTTCGGCTGTGGCTGTGGGGGCTTCGCTCTCGGCAGGTGCCTCGGTAGGCTCCGGCGTGGGAGTTTCCGTTACCTCCGGCACAAGCTCAAGGCTTGCGGTATAGGTGGTGCCGTTGTTCGCCATTACGAATATGTGCATGGTTGCGGGCTTCTTCAGCCCGCCCAGTATAGCCGCGGGCTTAATGGCAAGGTTGCCGTTTTCGTTGCCCTTAACGGTGTAGCGGAAGGTATGGTTGGCGTCGCTGGTCTTTACGTTTTCGGGCATGGGCGCTTCGCTCACGTCGTCGCCTTCAAGGTAATAGGCTATTATGCCGCAGCCGTCGCTTTTCCATTTGGCGGAGGTGAAGTTTTTGCCTATCTGCACGGCCTCGCCGTTTGCCATAAGGGTATATTCGTTCTCCCCTGCGGGAACCAGCTCGCACTCAACGCGGTTGGGGTTGCAGGCGGAAACGTTTTCTTCCTTGTCGTGTATTATATAGGCCACCTTGGCGGTCCATGCTTCGTCAAGCTGGTCCGCGCGGTAACGCCTGAGGCAGCCCGCATCGCTGCCGGCGGCGGAGTCGCTGGAATAGAAGTAATCCACGCCGTCTATGGTCTCGTATCCGGTTATGGTTATAAGGTGGCCGCCGGTGCTGCCCGCCGCGCCGTTTTCAAGGTAAGGATACTGGCCGTTGGAGCTGGAGGAATACTTTACGTTTATGCCGACGCTGTAGCCGTGCGCAAGCTCCTGACGGACAATGTCCAAATCGGCATACTGAATATACACATCGTAGCCGTAGCTGCCCGCGGCAGCAACGCTGAAGGACCAGTTGCCGAAGCCGTCATAGTCGCTGTCGTAATCGATAAGGGCTATTTCCTCGGGAAGGGTATCCTCGCCGCGGTCGTTGAGCATGGTGCATATGGTGGTTGCGCTGCACATGGAGTTGGCAATGCTCTGCTCGCGCACCATCTGGGAATACGCAGGGGTATCCAGCACAACCTTTTCGGGCAGTTCAACCGCTTCGCCATAGTAAACGGGGGTAATGTACTGGCCTTCCAGCGTGTTCTTATAGGTAACGCCAACCTGCCTCACGGTGGGGGACACGCCGTCGCTGTTTGCATGGAGGGTCACTTTAAGCTGAATCTTGCTTGCGGTTTCGCCATCCTTGCCGGAAATGGTGAACGTATCCGTATCCATGTAGGCCAGCTCGCACTCTTCGGACACGGAGCCGCGGCGTATGCTGTCGCTCCATTTGCCCCAGCTGAGCCATTCCGTCCAGCCCTTTTTCATGTCCACATACGCGCGGGCGAAAACGTCTATCCATGTGCCGGTGGGGGTGTCCGCTCCCCAGGAAGCCACCATGTATTCAAACGGGGCCGTGCCCAGCACCTCGCTTGTGTATGTGCCTTCGCTTTCGCCTTCCTTGAGCACTATCGCGCCGTTGCCTATGCTTTCATCGGTAACAACGTTTTCAAGCGTACCCGCGGCAAAATCCTCCGCGGTGGTAAACACGGCCAAATTGCCCTCTATTTCCCTGTCCGCCTTTTCCGCCATTACCGGCACGCATATCAGCGCCATTATAAGCGCAAGCGTTATCGCGGCAAATCTTTTCATTTTGCAGTTATCCTCCTATTTGTCAGGATGTGAATTTAATATATTTTATCACCTATCGCGCGCATGGGCAATAGGGGAACTTAACTGCCTCGACAGGGAGTTAAACATCTCTAACCCCTTTCACACATCTGCGTCCCTTGCGTCCCTATCGTCCCTAAGCCGCTATTTGCCTAGGTTTTTTCAGGG
>CAVDFM010000024.1:0-2576 GCA_963608365.1 bacterium
CCGAATATTTGGGCGTAACCAAGCGAAGCGTTACCTACACCACCAAGCGTTTGAGGGAGAACGGATACATCACAATGGATGTGGACGGGCTTATAACGCTGACCGACAGCGGCATGGAGATTGCATCAAAAATGCTGGACAGGCACCATACTTTGACCAAGTTCCTTGTGAGCCTTGGCATAGACGAGATAACAGCGGAAAAAGACGCCTGCAAAATAGAGCACGATATAAGCCAGGAAACCTACGAGGCCATCTGCGCCCATGCCATGAAGCACGACGCGGAGAACAACTGAAAAACCTTTTACGGCACGCAAAAGGAGCGGGGACATTGCCCCCGCTCTTTGTATATTCCGCGCGTATTCCGCGCAGGGATATGCTTAGTTGCAGCCGCAGCCGCAGCCGGAATTATTGTTGTTGCAACCGCAGCCGTTGTCGCAGCCGCAGCCATTGGTGCTGAAACCGCCGGCAAGCAGGATAAGTATTATTATCCACCACCAGTTGTTCCCGTTGCAGCCGCAGTCATTGTTGCAGCCGCAGCCGCAGTCGTTGTTGCTGAAGCCGCCGGCAAGCAGGATAAGTATTATTATCCACCACCAGTTGTTTCCGTTGCAAGAGCTACACATATGCTTTCCTCCTTGTTATTCGCCCCGATGGGCAATTCTAAGATATAGTACTCATCCATGGCGAAATATGTGCATATGCGGCGAAAGAAAGCGGCTTTTACTTTATTGAACCGAATATTCCGCGTATTATGGAGCGGCCCAACTCGCGGCCTATGGTGCTCATGGCGCTGTTGGTAACGCGGGTCACGGCCTTGCTTGCGGCGGACTTGGTCTTTTTCGCGGCCTTTGCAGCGGTGGAGGTTCGTTTCGTCGTTGTACTCTTGGCGGATTTCGCGGCCTTTTTCTCCTCCTTGGCGGCCTGCTTTGCCGCCTTTTCGGCAGCCTCCTGCTCCTCCTTCTCCTGTTCTTCGTTTTGCTGCTCAAAGTATTCATAGGCGGAGAAGTTGTCTATCGCCTTATCGTATTTCTGCTTCATGTCGCTTGCGTCTATAACCGCGCGGCGCTCTTCATCCGTAATGGTACCCATGCGGCTTTGCGGCGGCAGTATGAACGCGCGCTGCACTATGCCGGGCACGCCGTTTTCATCCAGGCAGGATACCAGCGCCTCGCCAACGCCAAGCTCCATTATTGCCGTTTGCGTATCAAAAGCGGGATTTGTGCGGAATGTCTGGGCGGCAGCCTTCACGGCCTTCTGTTCGCTGGGCGTATATGCCCTGAGCGCATGCTGCACGCGGTTTGAAAGCTGCGCAAGCACGCTGTCCGGAATATCAGACGGGCTTTGCGAAATGAAGTATATGCCAACGCCCTTTGAGCGGATAAGCTTCACCACCTGCTCAATTTTCTGCACAAGCACCTTCGGCGCGTCGCTGAACAAAAGATGCGCCTCATCAAAGAAGAACACCATCTCCGGCTTTTCGGCGTCTCCGCGCTCCGGCAGCTTTTCAAACAGTTCGCTCATCAAAAACAGCATGAACGTTGCATACAGCGTAGGATTCTGCACAAGCTTCACGCTGTGCAGCACGTTTATGTATCCCCTTCCCTGCTCGTCGCGCTGCATCCAGTCGCGTATATCTATCGCCGGTTCGCCGAAGAATTCCGCGCCGCCTTCATCCTCAAGCGTTATAAGGCTCCTTTGTATCGCGCCCAGGCTCTGCGCGCTCATGTTTCCGTATTCCGCGGAAAACTCCGCCCTGTTTTCGCCAACGTAGCGCAGCATGGCTTTAAGATCCTTTATGTCTATAAGCAGCAGCTCCTTATCGTCCGCAATTTTGAACACAAGGTTCAATACGTCGCTCTGCACGTCGCTCAGATCCATCAGCCTGCTCAAAAGCATCGGCCCCATTTCGCTTACTGTTGTCCTTACGGGGTGGCCGTATTCGCCGTATATATCCCAAAAGCGCGTTGGGAACACGCGGTAGCGCCAATCCTCTATCCCCAGCTTGTTTATGCGCTTTTCCATGCTTTCGCTGTGTACGCCCGCCTTGCACATGCCGGCAAGGTCTCCCTTTATGTCCGCAAGGAACACCGGCACGCCCAGCTGAGAAAAGGACTCCGCCAGCACCTTGAGCGTTATCGTTTTGCCCGTGCCGCTTGCGCCGGCAATAAAGCCGTGCCTGTTGGCCATTTTAGGCTCAAGAAACACCTTTTCACCCGACTTTGCAAGCCATATTTTTCCGTTAAGTTCCATTTTTACGCTTCTCCTTCTTCTCTGCTGTCTATCGTGCGATTTTTTGAAATTATACCGCACAACGCATGTCTGTGCAATGCGCCGTGCCTCTGTTTTATTCTGTTTTATCTCTTACTGCTTCAAGAAACTCCTCCGCTTCCGCGCGTGTCTTGAAAACGGCCTTGGGCTTATCGCTGTATTTTTCAAGCAGGGCGTATATTTGCGGGCATCGCTCTGTTCTGAAGTTCTTTATAAATTGAATAAACTCCTCGTCGTATTCCTGCTCTATCCACGGCATATCAGGCCGCGGCTTGCCCATGCGCGTGCGCACCCCGTCAAGGCATACC
>CAVDFM010000024.1:2586-17637 GCA_963608365.1 bacterium
CTCCGTCGGGTAATCAAGGAAGAACACCGCGTCGCACTCCTTCAGCCGCATTTCCATTGAAGAGCTGTAATTGCCGTCTATTATCCATTTGTCTTTTTCAAGCACACTGCCGAGCCGCGAAAGGAACGTTTCCCTATCTACCGTGGTCTTGTCCGCATTCCAGAAAAGCATATCCAAATGATATACCGGCAACTTGGTCATTTCGCCCAATGCCCTTGCGAACGTGCTTTTGCCGCCGCCCGGGCAGCCTATCACCAGCATTTTATTGCATCTCAGTATGTCGTTCACCATGTCCTAAGCCCCTTTGGAAGATGGTTCTTCAGCCTGCCGGAAACCGCCTTGCCCCAGCCTATCGGGTGATCACGATACGCCACGGCACAGTACCCGCGCCAAGCCTCAGGGCAGTCTATCTCCTCCCCGCGCATATATGCTGCAAGGCGCGCGTCGCTTTCGTCAAGCGACAGCATACGGGCATATTCGCCGCCGTGTTCCGCCATTACCAGCATGTGATGCGGCACAAAGCGGCCCTTTTGCAGTTCTCCGGCATAAACCCCAACGCTGCGCCTCAGCATCGGCGCTATCGCCTCCGGCAGCTCCGCGACAATTATGTTCACCCCGTTTTGGTAGGCATACGCCGTGCCCTTCGGCGGTACGGTGAACGTATCGGCAATGAATTCGGCATACGCTTTATCCTTGCACGGGGTAAGCTTCAGCGGCGCATACTGGCGCACATTGCCGCCCTTTCGTCTAAGCACCGCGGCAAAGTGCCCCTCACCGGCAAACGTGTGCGGATAAAGCCTGTGCTGCTCCGCAAGTTCAAAATCCGTATGCGTTTTCAGGAACCAGTCTATATTGTCCTCGTTTTCCTCGCGCGAAAACGTGCAGGTGGAATATATCAGCATGCCGTCTTTGGCAACGCATTGCGCGCTGCTTTCAAGTATTAGCCGCTGCCTGTTGGCGCAGGCGGAAACATGCTCCGCGCTCCATTCTTCTATTGCGCGCTCATCTTTCCTGAACATGCCTTCCCCGCTGCACGGCGCATCGACTATCACCCTGTCGAAATACTCCGGCAGTGCCTTTGCAATCTCGTCCGGCCTGCGGCTTATGACCGCCGCATTTGCTATGCCCATGCGTTCAACGGTGGATTCGAGTATTTTGGCGCGGCTTGGCACTATTTCATTTGATACTATAAGCCCCTGCCCGTTCAGCCTTGCCGCCGCGGCTCCCGTTTTGCCGCCGGGCGCCGCGCACATATCCAGCACCTTCATGCCAGGCTGTATATCCGCAATGGCAACGGTCAGCATGGCACTCGGCTCCTGCATATATATAAGCCCGGCCATGTGTATGGGACTCATCCCTACGCCGTCCCATGCTTCCGCAAGGCGGAAACCGTCCGTCGTGTTATCCACCCTTTCAAGCTTAACGGGGCAAAGCGCGGCTATTTCGTCCGCGTTTCCTTTGAGCGTATTCGCCCTCAGCCCGCGCACGCTTTCATTATTATAGCTTTCTAAAAATGCCGCGTAGTCCCCATTCAGCTCCGCCTGCATACGCAGCATAAATTCATTGGGTAGCGTCTTCATGCCGTTTGCCGCCCTTTCCGTTCAATATGCTTGCATTTTATCATGCGGAAAAGCCATATGCAAATGCGTTATGAAAATATGCCGTTTTCGGCTTGACAAATCGGGCGTCAGCGCATAGAATACAATAATAGCGTAGAAAAAGAGGAGTACGCCAAACTCCTTTGCAAAAGAGATGCGGCTTCACCGGCTGAAAGGGCTGCTTGCGAAGATTGGCGGAAGGTCGCTTTGGAGCTGTTTGGGGTGAAGTAGCAGTAGCCCGAAACGTGCGCGCCGCGTTAAGGCGTATAGAGCGGGGCATATTATGCCCAACAAAGGTGGTACCGCGGAGCTTCCGTCCTTTAATCAGGGACAGAAGCTCCTTTTAATTTACCAAACAAACTATTTTTCAGGAGGAGAGAGTACCATGAAGGAGATGCCAAAGTCTTACGACCATCAGGGCGTGGAAGACAGGCTGTATGAAAAATGGGAAAAGAACGGCTATTTCCATGCCGAGCCTAATCCCGACAAGGAGCCGTATTGCATAGTTATCCCCCCACCGAACATAACCGGTCAGCTGCATATCGGCCACGCCATAGACGAAACGCTGCAGGATGCGCTTATCCGTTACAAGCGCATGGCGGGGTTTGAAACGCTGTGGCTGCCCGGCACCGACCACGCGTCCATAGCTACCGAGGTAAAGATAATCGAGCAGATGGCCAAAGAGGGCCTTGACAAGCGCGACATAGGGCGCGAAGCGTTTTTGCAGCGCGCGTGGGACTGGAAAAAGGAATACGGCGGAAGGATAGTAAAGCAGCTCAGGAAGCTTGGCGCCAGCTGCGACTGGGACCGCGAACGCTTCACCATGGACGAAGGCTGCTCCAAGGCCGTTACCAAGGTGTTCGTTGACCTTTACAACAAGGGCCTTATTTACCGCGGGGACAGGATAATAAACTGGTGCCCGCATTGCAAGACCGCGCTGAGCGACGCGGAGGTTGAATACGAAGAACAGCAGAGCCACCTTTGGCATGTGCGTTACGATGCGCCGGACAAGAGCTATTCCATAACCGTGGCCACCACCCGCCCCGAAACCATTCTTGGCGATACGGCGATAGCCGTGCATCCGGACGACGAGCGCTATGCCGACATAGTGGGCAAAACCGTCGTTATCCCCGTTGTAGGCCGCGAAATACCCATCGTGGCGGACGAATACGTTGAAAAGGAATTCGGCACGGGCGCCGTGAAGATAACTCCCGCGCACGACCCCAACGACTTTGAGGTCGGCGTAAGGTGCAACCTTCCCGTTATGCGCGTGTTCACGGACGATGGGCATATAAATGAGCTTGGCGGCGCATACGAAGGACTGACCACCATGGAATGCCGCAAGAAGCTGGTTGAGGACATTGAGGCTGCCGGCAATCTGGTAAAGATAGAGTCTTACGGCCACAACGTTGGCACCTGCTACCGCTGCCACAGCACGGTTGAGCCACTGGTGAGCAAGCAGTGGTTCGTCAGCATGAAGCCCCTTGCAAAGCCCGCGATAGACATTGTTAAGCGCGGCGAAGTGAAATTCGTGCCCGAGCGGTTCGACAAGACCTATTATAACTGGATGGAGAACATACGCGACTGGTGCATTTCCCGTCAGCTTTGGTGGGGACACAGAATTCCCGCCTACTACTGCGACGATTGCGGCGAAACCATAGTTGCCGAATCCGCACCCGCGTGCTGCCCCAAGTGCGGCGGCCATGTGCATCAGGATGAGGACGTGCTGGATACCTGGTTCTCCAGCGGCATGTGGCCGTTCTCAACGCTGGGCTGGCCCGAGCATACCAAGGAGCTTGAATACTTCTATCCCACCAGCACCCTTGTTACCGGATACGACATAATATTCTTCTGGGTAGCCAGGATGATAGTGTTCGGCATGGAAGTGATGCATCAAAAGCCGTTCTCCCATGTTTACATTCACGGCCTTGTTAGGGATGAATTGGGTCGCAAGATGTCCAAATCCCTCGGCAACGGCGTGGATCCGCTGGAAATAATCAAGCAATACGGTGCGGACAGCCTGCGCTTCAGCCTTGTTACCGGCAACGGAGCGGGCGGAGACATGCGCTTCGGCACAAAGAAGGTAGAGGCCGCGCGCAACTTCTGCAACAAGCTTTATAACGCAACGCGCTTCGTGCTTATGAACATAGGCGATGCCGAAGTAGGCGAAATAGACATAGCCAAGCTTGACATAGCCGATAAGTGGCTGCTGAACAGGCTCAACACCATAATCCGCGAGATAACCGCCAACATGGACGGCTTTGACCTTAACCTTGCGGCGCAGAAGATATACGACTTCGTATGGACTGAGTTCTGCGACTGGTACATTGAGCTTGCCAAGCCCCGCATGAATGGCGACGACGAGGAGCAGAAGGCCAACGTGCGCGCAATACTCTGCCGCGCGCTCACGGATTCACTCAAGCTGCTGCATCCGTTCATGCCGTTCATAACGGAAGAGCTTTACCTTAACCTGCCCAACAGCGAGGAAACCATTATGCGTTCCGCATGGCCCGCCGCGCAGGCGGAATGGGACTTCCCCGAAGAAGCGGAGACCATGGAAGAGGTTATGGACCTTATCCGTGCCACGCGCAACATACGCGCGGAGATGAGCGTTGCGCCCAGCCGCAAGCTGAGCATGACACTTGTTACCCACGGCGCGAAGGCCGAAGCGCTTGAAGCAAGCATACCCTATATAATGAAGCTTGCAGGTGCGGAACACGTTGCCATTCAGCAGGACAAGACTGGCATACCCGAAAACGCCGTTTCCGCCGTAGCACAGGCCGCGGAAGCGTTCATCCCCCTGAGCGACCTTATAGACGTGGACAAGGAGCGTGAACGCCTGAACAAGGAAGCCGCCAAGGTGCGCGCGGACATAGAGCGCAGCAGCGGCAAACTGAACAACGCCGGCTTCGTATCCAAGGCCCCCGAAAAGGTAATAGCCGAAGAACGCAAAAAGCTCGCCACAGCGGAAGATATGCTCGGCAAGCTTGAAGCAAGGCTTGAGCAGCTAAACAAAATGTAATGCAGTAAACCGAGGAGGGACGTGAAAACGCCCCTTCTTTTTTATATTTCCCCCTTGCAAACCCATGGATTTGTGCTAAAATCTCGGCATAGATTTTGCGGAGGTAATTTCAAATGGCTAAGGAAACAGACGCTGCCCTGCAAAAGCAGGTGATATATTCCGTTTATGTGCGCAACCATACGCCGGAAGGCACTTTCGCCGCCGTGGCGGGCGACCTTGACCGCATACGCGCGCTGGGTACGGACATAATATGGTTCATGCCCATCCATCCCATAGGGGTTATTGGCAAGAAGGGCACGCTCGGCTGTCCGTATGCCAACCGCGATTACAGAAGCATTAATCCCGAATACGGCACGCTTAACGATTTCAAGGCGCTTGTTGGCGAAATACACGCGCGCGGCATGAAATGCATGATAGACGTTGTATATAACCACACCTCGCCCGATTCCGTGCTTTATAATGAACATCCGGAGTTCTTTTACCATAATGCCGCGGGCAAGCCGGGCAACAAGATGGGCGACTGGGCGGACGTTATAGATTTGGATTACAATAACCGCGCCCTTTGGCAATACCTTACGGATACGCTTGTTATGTGGGCAAAGATCGTGGATGGCTTCCGCTGCGACGTGGCGTCCTTCGTGCCGGTGGAGTTCTGGCGGCAGGCGCGCGACGCCGTGGCCAAGGTAAACCCAAACTGCATATGGCTTGCGGAGACGGTGCATTTGAGCTACGGCTGCCTGGCCCGCAGGCAGGGCATATATTCGGCGCTTGATTACGACGCTTATTCCGCGTTCGACATGGAATACGAATACGACGTGCGCGAGGTTTTCGATAAATATCTGCGCGTCGAAGCTGCCCTGAGCCACTATATGGACATGCTCAACTTTCAGGAAGGCTGCTACCCCGCCAACTACAATAAGCTGCGCTTCCTCGAAAACCACGACCAGCCGCGCATATGCTCCTTCGTGCGCGATGAGCGCGCGCTTATCAATTACACCGCCATGCTCTATTTCATAAAGGGCACAACGCTCATATACGCCGGCCAGGAGTTTGAAAACGACCATCTGCCCAGCCTTTTTGACATAGACAAGATGGACCGCAATACCGGGCGCGACATAAGCGGCCTTATGCGCACGCTTTACGGCATAAAGCAGCGCTTCGGCGAGGCGGACTGGTTCACCGCAGCGGCGGACGACGCAAACGACATTGCCGTTATGCAGCGCGGAAGCCGCGGCCGGCGGTTCATCGGCATATTCTCGCTGAAGGCCAAAGCGGCGGACGTGAGCATAGCCGTGCCGGACGGCGAATACGAAAACCTGATAGACTCCTCCCCCGTTGCCGTAAGCGGCGGCATGCTGCATTGCAGCGGCAGGCCCATAATATTCCGGGCTGAGTGAAACTATAACGCATTATAAATTTAGACCCGTGCATAACGCGGGTCTTTTTTACTGTCCTGTCTTGATTTTGCTTTGATGATGTGCTATGCTGTGCGCGGAAACAAGTTGTAGATACAACATTATAGTTGCACCTACAACTTTATTATGAAAGGAACGGCTTTACATATGGAACATCCCGCACGGAAAATAACCAAAATAGCGCGCGAGGCGGAGCGGCTGGTGCTGCTGACAATGCGCCGCGACGGCATAGGCACGGCTGAAATAGACTGCATACACGCCGTGCGCCACCACCCCGGCATAACGCAGACGGAGCTTGCAGCGGCGCTGAACAGCGATAAGCCCGCCATAGCGCGGCGAACTGCCAGCCTCGAGCGCAAGGGCTATCTTCGCCGCGAACCGAATCCTGAGGACGGCCGCAGTCGCCTCCTTTTCCCGACCGAGAAGGCCGAAGGGCTGCGCAACGCCAAGGCGGACGCGGAGAATCTTTTTTACGAATACATTATGGCAGGACTTGGCGAGGCGGAACGCACGGCGTTCCTCGGCGCGCTCGATACGCTTTACACCCGCTCCAAGGAGGAGAGCCGCGCGGGCTTCCCGCACATAGTTATGGAGGAGGCTGAGCATGAAACGGAAGAATAGCTTTAAGCCGGACAGCATAGGCGCGTATTTCCGCATTGAATGGCTGCCGCTTGCGTTCATTGTGCTGTCCGGACTTGTGTACAACATTGGCCTTGTGGCAATGCCGTGGTTTGAAGGCAGGCTTGCGCAGACCCTTTCGGACATATTGGGCGGCAATACCGCCGCGTCCGCAATGGCCGTGCTGGTTGCGTATTATGTTGCGGTAACGCTGCTGGTGCAGGCGGCGCGGTTCATAAAGCGCTTTTATGTGCGCCGGTTCGCAAACAACATAAACCGCCGCATGAAGGGCATACTCTTCGCCAACCTTGTGCGCCAAAGCCGCAGCGCCCTTGAAAGCGAAGGCGCGGGAGAGCTGATGACCAAGGCCATATCGGACGTAGACGACTGCGCGGAGGGCATGCGCAAATTCACTACGGAGGTGTTCGATACGGGCGTTGCGCTCGCGGGCTACATAGTTATGCTGTTCGTTTACGATTGGCGGCTGGCGCTTATGTGCCTTATATTCCCGCCGGTGTCCTACGTTTGCGCGGAGCTGATGAAAAAGCCCGTGCAGCGGGCAGGCGCAGCATATAAAAAGGCTGCGGCCGCGCTCAGCGGGGCCACGCTTGACCGCGCGAAGAACGCCGTTACATACCGCGTATACGGCTGCGAAGCGGCGCAGGAGGCAAACTACGAATCCGCCCTTACCGGATACGAACGCACGGCGGTGCGCGCCAACGTTTGGCAGTCCGCATTGCCGCCGCTCTATCTTGTGCTTTCCAACCTAAGCGTTATATTCATTGTGTGGTTCGGCGCAAAGAATGTGCTGGGCACGGGCTGGTGCCGATGGGACATTGCCGCGTTCACAACGTTTTTATCCTGCTTCATAAAGATGTCCACCAAGTCCTCAAAGGCGGCTAAGCTGTTCAACTCCGTGCAGCGGGCGGAGGTATCATGGAAGCGCATAAAGCCTCTGCTCAAGGCCCCTACGGAGCTGAGCGCGCTTGACGTGCCAAGCGGCGTAACGCTGGACATAAACGGATTGTCATTCGCATATGGCGACTCAGCGCCAATATTCGGCGGGCTTACGCTGCATGCTGAGCCGGGCGAGATAATAGGCGTTACGGGGCCGGTCGCCTGCGGCAAATCAACGCTCGGGCGGGTGTTTTTGAACGAGCATCCGTACGGCGGCAGCGTGAAAATAGGCTCCCATGAGCTAAGCTCGCTTGGCGGCAGGGACATTGCCGCGGCGGTAGGCTATCTTGGGCACGACCCGGAATTGTGGAACGACACGGTCAGCGAGAACGTGCTTTGCGGAAGCGACGGGGACGCGATGGAGTACCTTGCCATGACGGCGCTTGATAACGAAGTGCGCGCCATGGAAAACGGGCTTGACACGGTTGTTGGCAGCAGCGGCGTGCGGCTTTCCGGCGGGCAGGCGCAAAGGCTGGCGCTGGCAAGAACGCTTGCGCATCCGCGGCCAATAATGGTGCTGGACGATCCTTTTTCCGCGCTTGACCGCGCGACCGAGGACGCGGTGTTTGCAAACCTGAAGGATTATGCCCACGATAAGATAGTTATATTGATGTCCCACAGGCTTTACCATTTCCCTGAAACGGATAAGGTGATATACATGGAAAACGGCGGCGTTGCCGTTGGTACGCATGACGAGATATTCGCGGCGGAGCCAAACTACCGTGCGCTGTATGAAAGCCAGTCAGGAGGTGCCGGTAATGAAGCGAAAGAATAAATCGGGCGTACTGAGCGCCGTGTTCAGCGCCGCAAGGGCGCATAAACTGCTCAGCTTCGGCACGGCAGCGTGCGCGGCGGCGTCTGTTTTGGCGTCGCTGCTGCCGCCGCTGCTGCTTGCGGATATAATAGACGGCCTGACCGCAGGGCTGCCGCTTGCGTTTTCGGCGGTGCTGCTGTACTTCGGCAGCCTTGCGCTTGAAGGGATACTTTCCAGCGCGCAGGAGACGCTGCTTGAAATGTTCGGCCAGCGCATGACGCATTCGCTCCGCAGCGAAATGTCCCACAAGCTTACGCATCTGAGCGCAGCTGCGCTTTCCGCTCAGGACCCGGGCGAGGTGGCGGCGCGCTTTTCGGGCGATGTGGACACGGTGGAGGCGCTGTTCACCTCCGGCGTTATATCGATGGCTGCGGATGCGTGCAGGATAGTTTCGGTATTTGTTGTTATAGCGGTAAAGAACACGGGCCTTGCGCTTATACTGCTGATAGTTCTGCCGCTGCTTACGGTATTTACGCGCCATGTGCAGAAAAGGATGCTGTCCGCGCAGCTTGCCAACCGCCGCGCCGTTGCCGCAATATCCACCCAGGTGCCGGAGGCGCTGCATAACATACGCACCATACACGCGCTGGGGCTTGAAGAATACATGGAACAGCGGTACGACCGCCGCATAGGCGAAAGCTATGCCGCCGTTGAAAAGACCAACTTTTACGACGCCATCTATTCCCCCGTTGTGCTTATGCTTAACGCGGCCGTTGTGGGCGCGGTGATGCTGCTTTCATCATCGGGCAGCGAAAGGGTGCTTACGCTTTTCGGCATGTCTGTAGGCACATCGGTCGCGGTGATAAACTATATCTCCCGTATATTCACGCCCATAGAAAGCCTGGGCATGGAGATACAGACCATTCAGTCCGCAATGGCGGGCGTTAAGCGGATAGACGCTTTCCTTGCGCAGGAGGAGCGCCGCATGGCTGCGGAGCGCGGCGGCAAAGCGCCCGAAGGTGACGTTGTGCTTTCGCATGTTGTATTCGGTTATGATGAGCGGATAGTATTGAACGATATATCTTTTACGGTGAAGCAGGGCGAACAGGTTACGCTCGTCGGCCGCACGGGCGCGGGTAAGAGCACCATATTCAAGCTGCTGCTGGGGCTGTATAAGCCAAATTCCGGCACGATAACAATAGGCGGCAGGGACGCCGCGGATATTGCGGACGGCGAAAGGCGGGGCTGCATAGGCTGCGTGGAGCAGCATTTTTCCCGCGTGAACGGCACCGTGCTTGACCAGATAACCCTGCTTGACCCGCGCATAAGCCGCGCCATGGCGGAGGACGCCGCCCGCCTTGCGGGGCTGGACGGGGTTATACGCTCCTTCCCCAAGGGGTATGACACGCCCTGCACGGACGGAATGTTCTCACAAGGGGAATGGCAGCTATTGTCCATTGCCCGCGCCGCCGCGGCAGACCCGAAGGTGCTGCTGCTGGATGAAATAACCGCCAACCTTGACGCGGAAACGGAAGCAAGGGTGCTGGACGCGCTCAGGCGCGCATCGGCGGGGCGCACGGTGCTTTCAATATCGCACAGGGTATATGAAAGCCTTGGCGGAAGGATCATTCAAGTGCAAGCAGCTTCCTGATGCTCACAAGCTCGCATTTACGGCGCTTGAATACGGCAACGCTTTCAAAGCCCTTTTCAAGCGCCAGCATATACGCTTCCTTCAGGCCCATACCGAACTGCGGTATGCTGTGCGCATCGGTACCGACGGTTATAAGCCTGCCGCCGAGCGCGCGGTAGCGATCGAGCAGATAAGCGTATTCGGGCATTATATATGGCTTTTTGCCCGCGTTTATCTCTATCGCCTGCCCGCGCTTTATAAGCGTGCGCAGCATTGAATCTATGCTTGATTGATAGCGCGTCATGTCAACGTCCATGCCGTCGCGCTGCATCATGTATCTTAGCGGATAGGGCACATGGGCCAGCGAATCGAAATTGCCCCACTCCACCAGCTTTTCAAGCTGAATAAAGTAATCGTCAAGATATTTATAGC
The DNA here is from genome assembly GCA_963608365.1 of bacterium. Lineage (GTDB taxonomy): Bacteria > Bacillota > Clostridia > Christensenellales > CAG-138 > Phil1. Next base: position 13,013 of record CAVDFM010000024.1, read on the forward strand.
ATATGTCCGTATCGGTATAATCAACGAAGTAGTAATCCTTATAGTCAAGCTTTTCGCTTGCGTTATGTATGGAGCCGAGCACAAAGTCCACCTCCGGCTCCGCATCAAGCACGCTTTCTGCCGCAGCGAAGCCATATGGCGCGTTGCCAAGCTCTATGCCGTTATTTACTATTACGCGCCCGTCTGCACGTTCAAGGGCGCGCTGCTGCGCCATGCGCGTGCCCGCCCAATCGTAACCGGAAACAAACTTGCCGCAGCTATCCACAACGTCGTAATGGTCGGTAAAGCACAGCCCGTAAAAGCCCCGCTTTACGGCCTCGGCAACAACGTCCTCCCGCGGGACGGACGAATCGAAAGACATGGAAGAATGTATGTGCGCGTCAAACATGACTTATCCCCTTTCCTTTTAATGCTGCGCCATATAGCGAATGAAATCCTCAAGCCACTTGGGGCAATACGAGCCGTATTGCATAAGCTCGCCGTTGCGGTACTGCGCAACCTCCCTGAAGCCGTTGTCATTATCAAAAAACACGGCCTCGTCAACATATTCAAGTATTTTATACAGCGCCTCGTTGCGCTCGTTAAAGCGGCGTATAACGTCCTCATCGGGAATATCGTGCCCGCCCTTTTCAACACGGTTGTCTATGCGCTTTATGGCCTCCTCCGCCGTGTTTATGCCAACGTAATAAAGCCTTATCGTGTAGCCCGCGGCCTTCGCCTCCCGCGCCATTTTAAGCGGACGCTGGCCGGAAAGCGTGGTTTCCTGCGTAAAGCTCATGCCCTCTGCAATAAGCCTGCGCTGCATGTCTATGGCGGCCTTGCCGCCCTGTATAAAGCCGCCGTGCTCCGCGGCAAGCTTATCAACGTCTATCACCTTTCCAAGGTCTGCGCGCTGATACCGAAGCGAGCCTGTGAGGCTTGACTTCCCCGCGCCGTTCACGCCGCCTATTATGGTATAAAGCTTCATGCTGCATCTCCCTTACGGATATAACTGTTCTATGATAAATCATACCACACCCGCCGCCCATTCTCAACCGCTTTATGGCATTGCCCAGAACTTGGGGATTTATTGTTAGGCATACCATATGTGTCCGCTTAAATTCATCGAACCATACAACATATCGTGTATTGGAATATTTTATGGTAACAAGATATAGACAAATCAGCCCCCAATGGATATAATAAGTCAGCGGGATGCATAAAGCAGCCATGCCTTTCGGGGCGGTCATGTTTGCTTTATACAGCTCAGTTCCATATGTTCAGAGGGGTGCTTTTGTTATGAAGATAATCAAGAGGAACGGCTCGGAGGCCGCGTTTGACATTTCAAAGATAATCGTTGCCATAGGCAAGGCCAACATAACCGTTGACGAAAGCATCCGCATGACGCCGGTGCAGATACAGCGCATAGCGGAAAGCGTTGTATTAAGCTGCGAAAAACTCGGCCGCTCCCCCAGCGTTGAAGAGGTTCAGGACATGGTGGAAAAGCAGATCATGGCGCACGGCGCGTTTGAGGTGGCCAAGAATTACATTACCTATCGCTATACGCGCACGCTCGTTCGCCAGTCCAACACCACGGACGATAAAATACTCAGCCTTATAGAATGCAACAACGAGGAAGCAAAGCAGGAAAATTCCAACAAGAACCCCGTTGTCAATTCCACCCAGCGCGATTATATGGCGGGCGAGGTTTCGCGCGACATTACCAACCGCATACTGCTGCCCAAGGAAATAGTTGAAGCGCACAACGAAGGCGTTATCCATTTCCACGATACGGACTATTTTGCCCAGCATATGCATAACTGCGACCTGGTTAACCTTGAGGACATGCTGCAAAACGGCACCGTTATAACCGGCACCCTTATAGAGAGGCCGCACAGCTTTTCCACCGCGTGCAACATTGCAACGCAGATAATAGCGCAGGTTGCATCCAACCAATACGGCGGGCAGAGCATATCGCTTGCCCATCTTGCGCCGTTTGTTGACGTTTCCCGCAAAAAGATACGCGCTCAGGTGGAAGCGGAGATGGACGACCTTGGCGTTGAGCGGGACGAAGCGAAGCTTTCCGCAATAGTTGAAAAGCGCCTCAGGGAGGAAATACGCCGCGGCGTGCAGACGATACAGTATCAGGTGGTAACGCTTTTGACCACAAACGGTCAGGCGCCGTTCGTAACGGTATCCATGTACCTGGGCGAGGCTAAGAACGAGCAGGAAAAGAAAGACCTTGCCATGGTCATCGAAGAAACGCTTTTGCAGCGCTATCAGGGCGTTAAGAACGAAAAGGGCGTTTGGGTAACGCCTGCGTTCCCGAAGCTTATATACACGCTGGACGAGGACAATATTTACCCCGATTCGCCTTACTATTACCTTACGGAGCTGGCGGCAAAGTGCACCGCAAGGCGCATGGTGCCGGACTATATTTCCGCAAAGAAGATGCGCGAGCTTAAGGGCGACGTTTACACCTGCATGGGCTGCCGCAGCTTCCTTACGCCGGATAGGTTTACCGACGCGGGCGTGGGCAACATTGCAAACGCGCTCAATTACGAACCCGGCAAGCATAAATACTACGGCCGCTTCAACCAGGGCGTTGTTACCATAAACCTGCCGGACGTGGCGCTTTCCTCCGGCGGAAACGCGGAAAAATTCTGGCAGATATTTGAAGATAGGCTGGAGCTTTGCCACAGGGCGCTGCAATACAGGCATAACCGCCTTAAAGGCACGCTGAGCGACGCCGCGCCCATACTTTGGCAATACGGCGCATGCGCGCGGCTGAAGAAGGGAGAGCCTATAGACAGGCTGCTTTACGATGGGTATTCCACAATTTCGCTGGGCTACGCGGGGCTTTACGAATGCGTAAAGTTCATGACAGGCCGCAGCCATACGGACCCCACTGCCACCCCGTTCGCCCTGCAAATAATGCAGAAGATGAACGACAAGTGCAAGCAATGGAAGGAAGCGGAGAACATAGACTATTCCCTTTACGGCACCCCGCTTGAATCCACAACGTATAAATTCGCCAAATGCCTGCAGAAGCGCTTCGGCATAATACCCGGCGTGACGGACAAGGGCTACATCACCAATTCCTATCACGTTCACGTTACCGAGAAGATAGACGCCTTCACAAAGCTGGGCTTTGAGGCGCAGTTCCAGCATCTTTCCCCCGGCGGTGCCATAAGCTACGTTGAGGTGCCGGACATGCAGAACAATATAGAGGCCGTTTTGCAGGTGATGCGCTTTATTTACGACAATATTATTTACGCCGAGCTTAATACAAAGAGCGACTACTGCCAGAAATGCGGCTGGGACGGCGAAATACTAATAAAGGAGCAGGACGGCAAGCTGGTATGGACCTGCCCGCAATGCGGCAATCAGGATCAGGACACAATGAACGTTGCCCGCCGCACCTGCGGCTACATAGGCACGCAGTTCTGGAACCAGGGCCGCACGCAGGAGATTAAGGACAGGGTGCTGCACTTATAATGTATTACAGCGAAATAAAAAAGACCGACATTGCAAACGGGCTGGGCGTTAGGGTAACGCTGTTCGTGTCCGGCTGCAACAGGCATTGCAAAAACTGCTTCAACAAGGAAACATGGAGCTTTACAAACGGCAAACCGTTTGATGCGGATACGGAGCGGGAGCTTATGGAAGCGCTCGCTCCTTCCTATATAAACGGGCTTACGCTGCTGGGCGGGGAGCCTATGGAGCCGCAGAACCAGGCGGCGCTGCTTCCCTTCGTGCGCCGCGTTAAGGAACGCTTCCCCCAAAAAGACATATGGTGCTACACGGGCTGCACGCTGGAGCGGGACCTGCTTTCCCCCTCCCCCTACCGCTGCGCCGCAACGGACGGGCTGCTCAGCCTTATAGACACGCTGGTTGACGGCGAATTTATAGAAGAGCGCAAGAACCTGAAGCTGATGTTCCGCGGCAGCGACAACCAGCGCATAATAGACATGCGCCGCACCCGCCTCGCAGGGCATACGGTCACGGACGAAAGGTTCGTGTAAAGGTACTCTAACGGCTTTTACGCACTATCGTCCCTTGCGTCCCTATCGTCCCTAAGCCGCTATTTGCCTAGGTTTTTTCAGGGACGATGGCAGGGACGATGAAATCTTGCGTCCCTGGGCGGGGCTGCGTGCGTAGTGAAATCCGTTCTTCGAACGGGTGAAATATGGCTGCGCCATGTGAAATACGCCAAAGGCGTGTGATTAACTCCCTTCGTCAATTCGCTGACGCTCATTGCCACCTCCCTCAGGGATGGAGGCTAATATATAAGCTTGTAAAGCGCACCAAAAGGCTCCATCTTAGAGGGAGCTGGCGAGCCGTAGGCGAGACTGAGGGGGAACATCTCATGGCACTCGCCCGCTTCGAGTTATTCCCCTTTCGGCCACTTCGTGTCCACTTTCCCCGCTTGCGGGGACAGCTTTTGGTTAGTGCTGCCGCCAGCCTGCCCTGAAAGGGGAGGTGGGTTTTGCGAAGCAAAAGCCGGAGGGGTTATAAAGCAGCTTGCAGCTTTTTGTTTGTTACAACCCCTCAGTCACGGCTAACGCCGTGCCAGCTCCCCGTTCGGGGCGCCTTTATGCCGCAGGCATCACATGAGTGCCGAAAGGCCGAATCACCTGTTACAG
>CAVDFM010000025.1:0-12275 GCA_963608365.1 bacterium
GGCTATGATGTTACGGCAATCGAGCTTGTTGAGCATAATTTGGATATTTTGCGCTGCAATGCTCGGTGCATAGAAAATATTGCCGTGCATCAGGGCGATGCCACCGATTTGAGCGCTTTCGCAAGCAATACGTTTGATGCCGTGCTTCTGCTCGGCCCAATGTATCATCTGTATGAGAGAGCGGAGCAGGATAGCGCCATAAACGAAGCCATACGTGTTGCAAAGACCGGCGGCGTGATAATGGCTGCTTTTTTGAGCATCCATGCCATAATGTATGCGGATTATTTTTGCGGCAACTTTACTTCGGGTGCGGAGTTTAACTTCGATTCGGAATACCATGCTAAGCATTTTAAGGAACAGGGCTTTACAGGCTTTGATATAGATGAGTTTGAAGCCCTGTTTACCGATAAACCGGTGCAAAAGCTTGCCATTGCGGGAACGGACAGTGTGCTGCCTATTGCCGAAGGAATGAACTGTTTCAAAATGGATGATGCAGACTTTGCAAAATATGCGGATTATCATCTGAAAACCTGCGAAAAACGGGAACTGCTGGGCGCGCAGTCGCATCTTCTGTATGTTTGCCGCAAATAACTAAGCACGCAAAAAGCCCGCCTTGGCTCAGGCGGGCTTTTGAGTTGTTTGCTCAGTATCCCATTTCGGACAGCATCATGTCCGCAACGGTGGCTATTGCGCTGTTCGCGCTCAGCGTGGCCACGGCGTAATGCAGCGTGCCTATGTCGGCGGTATGCTTTGCATATGTGCGGCCTTCGCCGTATTTGTTCAGCATCAGCTCGTTTATGGCAATGGCGTCTACATTTCCCTTATCCAGCGCGTCAAAAAGGTCTGTGTACGATGCGTAGCCGGTTATGTTTGCCGTGTCGTAGCCGGAATCCTTATAGTCGCTGTAATAGCTGAAAAGCAGGTTCCTCGTCGCGCCGGAAGGCACATATAGGTTTGAACTGCTTGCGGACTGTATGCAGCCTACCTTCAGCTTACTCATGTCCGCGTTCTCGTTGCCGGGCTTAACCAGTATGTAGCACGGGTCGTCGTAATACGCGCGGGAGTAGGCGTATGCGGAGTTCGCGCCGCGCGGCATAAGGCATATCGCCGCGTCTATGCTGCCGTCCCTCAGCTTTGCGCCAACGCTCATGCTTGATACTTCAACCGCCTCAAGCGCGGGAATATCCCCCGTGTAATCATCGGAGTTGGACATTATGCGTTCCGCCAGCGCCTGGGCTATTTCCCATTCAAGCCCCGTTCCGTTCTCCGCAAGGCCGGGCACATCGTTGCGCAGGCCAACGCGCAGCACGCCGTTGTTCCACACGTTGGCGATCTCCGCGCTGTTCATAAGCACAGGCTCGGGCCTGAGCAGCAGCGCCAGCAGTATGACTGCTGCAACCGCTCCGGCTAATATCAGCGCGCGGCGCAGCTTTTTCCCCTGCTCGCCCTTCAGCATTATTACCGGGCGGGTATGTTTTTTTCTTATGCGGCGGTTTCTGCCGCTAAAAAACGAACGTATCTTCATATATAAATTATACAGCCTGCGCCCCACGTTGACAAGGCGGCTGTGTGTGGGATATAATTCATTATTGGTCCAAAAATGTAAACCTTTAAGGAGATATACGATACATATGAAGAACCTTACTTCCGATCAGCTCAGGTCGATGTACCTGAAGTTCTTTGAAGAACGGGGCCATAAGGTCATCCCTTCCGCCTCGCTCATTCCCGAAAACGACCCTTCCGTCCTGTTCACCACGGCCGGAATGCATCCCCTTGTGCCCTATCTTATGGGGCAGGAGCATCCCGCGGGCAAGCGCCTTACGGACGTGCAGAAGTGCCTGCGTACCGGCGATATTGACGAAGTTGGCGACGCAAGCCATTGCACCTTCTTCGAAATGCTGGGCAACTGGAGCCTTGGCGATTACTTTAAGCATGAATCCATAGCCTGGAGCTATGAACTGCTCACCAGCGAAGAGTGGCTTGGCATAGATAAGGACAGGCTGTATTTCACCTGCTTCGAGGGCGACGAAAATGCCCCGCGCGATACCGAATCGCACGACCGTTGGGTGGAAATGGGCGTTGACCCCAGCCACATATTCTATCTTGGCGCAAAGCATAACTGGTGGATACCCGGCAACTCCGGCCCCTGCGGCCCGGATACGGAGATTTTCTTCGATACCGGCAAGCCCAAGTGCTGCCCCGAGTGCAACCCTTCCTGCGACTGTGGCAAGTACCTTGAAATATGGAACAACGTTTTCATGCAGTATTATAAGGATGCCGAGGGCAACGTGACCCCGCTTGCCAAGCGCAACGTGGATACCGGTATGGGCCTCGATAGGACCATAGCAACCCTTCAGGGCGCGGAAAGCGTATACGATACCGATGGTTTCGCCCCTATAATCGCCCGCATTGCGGAGCTGAGCGGCAAGAATTATAATGACGACGAAGCCACAAAGAAGGCCTTCCGCATAATTGCGGACCATATAAGGAGCGCAACCTTCATACTGGGCGACCCCAGGGGCGTTACCCCTTCCAACGTGGATCAGGGCTATATTCTCCGCCGCCTTATCCGCCGCGCGATACGCTTCGCCATGCAGATAGGCATACCGGAAAACAGCCTTTCCAAGGTTGCAGAGGCCGTTATAGAAAGATATTGCCATGTGTATCCTGAACTTAAGGAAAATCAGGAAAAGATAACCACCGAGCTTGCCAAGGAAGAAGCCCGCTTCCAGCATACCCTCAAGAAGGGCATGAAGGAGTTCGAGCGCATGAAGGGCAGCTTTGCGGACGGCAAGATAGACGGCGTTACCGCGTTCCATCTTTATGATACGTTCGGCTTCCCGATAGAGTTTACCGAGGAAATGGCCCGCGAAAACGGCCTTACCGTGGACCGTGCGGGCTTTGAAGCCGCGTTCAGCGAGCATCAGAACAAGAGCAAGCAGGGCGCGGAGCAGCGCTTCAAGGGCGGCCTTGCCGAAGCCAACGAGGTTACCGCGCGGCTGCATACCGCAACGCATCTTCTTCAGGCGGCGCTGCGCAAGGTGCTGGGCGACGGCGTTGCGCAGAAGGGCAGCAACATAACCACCGAAAGGCTCAGGTTCGATTTCAGCTTTGAGCGCAAGATGACTCCCGAGGAGATAAAGGAAGTTGAAAAGCTGGTCAACGAAGCCATTCAGGCGGACGTACCCATAACCTGCGAGGAAATGACCGTTGACGAAGCCCGCGCGCAGGGCGCCATAGGCCTTTTCGGCGATAAGTACGGCGAAAAGGTTAAGGTGTACACCATGGGCAAATATTCAAAGGAGATCTGCGGCGGCCCGCATGCCAGCCATACCGGCGAGCTGGGCACGTTCAAGATAAAGAAGGAGGAGGCCTCCAGCGCCGGCGTGCGCAGGATAAAGGCCGTGCTGCAATAAGGCGATGAAGGATAATTCCGCGCAATGGTTTGAATACGATTGGCCGCTTGACGGGGCGATGGCGCGCTTCGGCGCGGACATGGCGCTGATAGATGCAGACAGGGCGGCGCGACCGCTGCTGATGTATGTAAGCTGCCAAAGCCGCAGCGAAAAGCGGGAAACGCTCAGCGCGATAGAGCGCAGCATAGCATCGGGTGTTAAGGATAAGCTGATAAAAAAGCTTGGCGCGCTGTACGCCGGTTATATAGAAATAGACGCGCAGATACAGTATTATTTCTATATTCACGATGCCGAGGAGTTTGAGCGGGGCGAAACCATTGCCGAGAAAACGCCGCTTATGGACTGCACCGCGGGTCTTGCGGACGAACCGGATTGGCTAACCTATAAAACCCTGCTTTATCCGGACGCCGCAAAGCTGCAAACGGAGCTTAACCGCGACCATATCGCGCTTATGAAAAAACACGGCGACTGCGTAAGCGCAGTCCGCCGCGTTACCTTCACGGTGTATTTCCCGACCGAAAGCATAATGCTCAATTTTGCGGAGGCCGCGCGCAAGGCGGGCTTTGCCTATGCGGGGCCTAACTATTCGCCGGAGCGGGAATTGGCCTACGGGGCGGATATTGTGCGCCTGAGCTCGCTTAAAAAGGCGGATGTGGATGCGCTCACGACCCGCGTGATAAACCTTGCCGCGCAATACGGCGGGAAGCTTGGCGAATGGAGCGCGCCCATAGTTGACCGCGGCGGCCCGCTGAACGCAATATAAGGGAGAGCTTATGATAAGGCTTACGGACATTGACGAATCGAACTGGCTTGAGGCAGCGCGGCTCAGCGTGAGCGAAGCGCAGCGGCGCTTTCTTGCGCCGCCGATCGGCATAATCGCGCGGGGCTATGTTTACCGCGATTGCAATGCGCGCGTGATAGGCATTTGCAATGATGCTGAGATGGTCGGCGTTGCCCTTGTGCGGGACTTTACCGATGAACCCGTTGGCTATGACCTTCAGCAGTTCATGATAGACGAGCGGTTTCAGAACAGGGGCTACGGCACCGCCGCGCTGAAGTTGATACTTGCTCAGCTAAGGGAAGAAGCACGCTTTGACCATGTTGAGGTATGCGTGAAGAAGGACGATGCCGCCGCGCTGCATGTTTACGAAAAAGCCGGCTTTGCCGACAGCGGCTATGTGGACGAATCCCTGCCCGATTGCGTGAATCTTATATGCTATTTAAGGTGAAATGATACAGCATTGCCGTACATCAAAAAAGATGTACGGTTTTTCTATATTTTGTCTGTTGCTTTTTCGATGATTGTGAATATAATAAAAAGTAGGAAAGTCGGAAAATAAGAAAGGAGAAAGAAATGCTGGCGGAACTTCGCGCTAAGTCGCAGGTAACTATCCCTAAGGAAGTAGTTGCAAAGCTTGGTATGCATGAAGGCGATAAGCTGGAAGTGGTTGAAAAAGACGGCGTGATTCAGCTTATTCCCGTTGTGGTGTACCCTAAAAAGTACGTGGATGAACTGAAAAACGAAATAGCTGAAATGAAAAGGAAAATAGCGGACGGTACCCAGCCTACTTTTTCAAGCATAGACGAACTGTTTGATGCCTTGGAGAAGTAGTCATGGCATATGAGAAGCGTGGGCCATCATGATATACTTGACCAATTCTGATAAACTTACCGCCGTACACCACGAATGATGTACGGCGGTTTTATGTTGTTTATAAGCCTGCTACTATTTCGGCTATCTGTACTGCGTTGGTTGCGGCGCCCTTGCGCAGCTGATCCCCGCAGCACCAAAGGTTAAGCCCGCGCCCGTCCGTCAGGTCGTCGCGTATGCGGCCCACGTAGACCAGATCCTGATCGGATGTATCAAGCGGCATGGGATAAACGCGGTTCGCAATGTCGTCCGTAAGGCGGCAGCCCGCCGCGGCGGCTATCAGCTCCCGCGCGCGCGCTACGCTTATCTTCTCCTTGGTGCGTATCAATAAGGATACGCTGTGGCTGCGGAACACAGGCACGCGCACGCATGTGCAGCTTACCTTCAGTTCAGGGCTGTGCAGTATCTTACGTCCCTCGTTTTGCAGCTTCATCTCCTCGCTCGTGTAGCCCATGAAGGCTTCGGAGCCTATCTGCGGTATCACGTTGTATGCTATCTGGTATGGGAAAACGCTTGGCTTCACGGCCTCGCCCGCGGCTATTGCCGCCGTTTCCTCGCTCAGTTCGCTTATGCCCTGCGCGCCCGCGCCGCTGACCGCCTGATAGGATGATGCTATTATGCTTTCTATCGGGCTTTCTTTGTTCAGCGCGTTCAGCGCCACCAGCGATATTATCGTTGTGCAGTTGGGGTTCGCAATTATGCCGCGGTGCTTACGCACGTCCTCGGGGTTAATCTCACTTACCACCAGCGGCACGTCCTCATGCAGGCGAAACGCGCTTGAATTGTCCACAAATACCGCGCCCGCCTTAACTATTGCCGGGGCGAAGCGCATTGCAATGTCGTTCTCCGCCGCGCCCAGCACTATGTCAAGCCCTTCAAATGCGGCATCGCTTGCCTGAACAACCGTATGCTCCTTGCCCATAAAGCTTATGCGCTTGCCCGCGCTGCCCGCGCCCGCAAGCAGCCTGAGTTCGCTTATTGGAAACTTACGCTCCTCAAGCACCTTCATCATCTCGCGCCCGACGGCGCCCGTTGCGCCAAGTATGCCTATTCTGTATTGCTTCATGTTATGCTCCTTATCTTATGGTGGCAAAGCTGCTGTACAGCACCCGTATTGCCTGCTCAAAATCCTTTTCTTCCACGCCTACTATAATGTTCAGTTCTTCAGGCCCCTGCGTTATCATGCGTATGTTCACGCCGTTTTCGCCCAGCGCCGCGAATATTTTGCCCGATATGCCCGGGCGGAAAGCCATCCTGCGGCCGACTGCCGCAACCACGGCCAGATCCGCTTCCGTTTTTATATGGTCCGGCTTTATGCTCCGCTCAAGCTCGCCAAGCAGCGAATACAGGCAGTCAGCAACGCTTGCGCTGGACACTACCAGCGACAGGCTGTCTATGCCCGAAGGAACGTATTCAACGTTTACGTTGGCCTTTTCAAATATTTCAAGTATTCGCCTCAGCACGCCCGGCGTTGAGGACATGCCCGTTTTTGAAAGGGTCACTACCGTGTATCCCTTCCTGCCGGCTATGCCAGTTATAAAGCTGCGGTTCTGCTCTGCGCTGTCGTCAATGTCGCGCATTATCATTGTTCCGGGGTGGTCAGGGTCGTTAGTATTGCGTATGTTGAGGGGAATATTCTTCTCCCGCACGGGGAAAACCGCCCGCTCGTGCAGCACCTGTGCGCCTATGTAGCTAAGCTCCCTCAGTTCGCTGTATGTAAGCCTGTCTATATGCTCCGGATTTTCAACTATGCGCGGATCCGCCATAAGTATGCCCGAAACATCCGTCCAGTTTTCGTATACGTCCGCATCCAGCGCCGCAGCCGCAAGCGCGCCTGTCACGTCGCTGCCGCCGCGCGTGAGCGTGAGTATGCGCCCGCCGGGGGCAATGCCGTAAAAGCCGGGTATTACCGCCCGCCTGTTGGCGGCAATGCGCCTGAGCGCGGAGTAGCTTGTTTCTTCATCTATGCTGCCGTCCAGCGCGAATGTTAGCCACAGCTTTGCGTCTATAAAGTCATAGCCCAGCGCGTCCGCCAGCAGCCTTGCGGAGAAGTATTCGCCGCGGCTGACAAGCTCGTCCTCGCCTATGCCGTGCTGCATGCGCTCCCACAGCGCGTCAAATTCGGCCTCAAGCGGGGTATCGAGCCCAAGTTCGTCCCGAATGTCCAAATACCGCTGCTTCACCTGCTCAAATACGTCCTTGCAGGATACGCCGTATTTGATGTGCGCATAGCAAAGGTATAAAAGGTCGGTTATCTTGTGGTCGTTCTTGCTCCGCTTGCCCGCGGCGGAGACCACGATTATCTTTCTTGCTTCGTCGGCCTGTATTATGGCGCATACCTTGCGTATCTGCGAGGCGTCCGCCATTGATGAGCCGCCGAATTTGGCAACTTTAAGCATTGTTTATATATCTCCTGAAAAATTGAAATCGAATCATTCGGCAATGGCCGCCATGAAGCCGCAGAAGCCTTCTTCACGGCACATTGCGTGCGCCTGCTCAATGGAAAGCGGGGCGGTGATAACGGGCGCGCAGCCCTGTTTACGGATATAATACCGCTGGTACGCGCGGGAATTATCCACCTGCGCACGGGTGAACGAATCCGTATAGAAGGCCGAACAGCCTTCGGCTATCGCGCGGCAGTCCGCAAGCACATTGCTGCCCGTTGGGTATGCGCCCGCGCCCGCGCCAAGGAAGCTCTGCTTGCCCATGTGCGCTGCGCAAAGGCTCATCATGTTGCCGCATTCATATACGCGCGCTTCGCCCGCATCCGCGCCGAAAAGCATGGGCTCCACCGCGGCGCTTATCGTGCCGAAGTGCCTTTCCGCATGGCCTATCAGGCGGCAGGCAAGCCCGTTTTCTTCAAAGAAGCGCATATCCTCCGCCGTGATATTGGCTATGCCGAAGCACGGCACTTCGCTTTCGCTTATCGATACGCCGTAGGCTATGTTTGCGCTGAGCACCAGCTTGCGCCGCGTGTCCAGCCCGCATACGTCGGCGGTGGGGTCGGCTTCCGCGTAGCCAAGGCGCTGCGCATCGGACAGCGCAGCGGCGTAATCCATGCCGCGGCGGCTCATGGCGTCCAGTATATAATTCGATGTGCCGTTCATTATGCCGCTTACGGATATTACCGCGTCCACGCTTGCCGCGCGGGCAAGGGAACTGAGCCACGGTATGCCGCCGCCCGCCGCCGCAGTGCAACGCAGCGATACGCCGTTTTCGCGCGCAAGTGCGGTAAGTTCATCATAATATGCGCACATAAGCTGCTTATTGGCGGTAACAACATGCTTTTTCGCCCTGAGCGCGGCGCATATGTATTCATGCGCGGGTTCAAGCCCGCCCATGGCCTCAACTATTATGTCCGCGTCCGCTTCGTTAAGTATCCTGTAAAAATCGCTTGTGACCATGCAGTTAAGCCCCTCAAGCGGCCTGCGTGCAAGCACGGCGCAAATGTTCAGCGAGAGCGGCCGCTCCGTAAGCAGCTCGTAAAACCCGCGGCCGACGGTTCCGAATCCCAGCAAAGCAATGTTCATATATCAAAACTCCTTTCGTGCGGTACATTTATGGCTAAATGTACGCATATGAGATACATATGTATTTATAACGGAGACAAATATACCACTAATCGGCGAAAAACGCAATAGGCAGAGCGAAATTTTATCTGCGCCGCCGCATCGCCTTACATGATGCGGCAAATAATATATTATAAAAAATGCAACCACATCCGCCCCAAAACCGTTTATAATAGCGTATATGCCTTTAACAGGGCACGAAAGGAGACATATGTTTATGAAAAAGACCATTGCGGCCGTATTGGCCATTATATTCGCGCTTGGCATGGTTGGCTGCGCAGCGAACGGAAACGGACAGGGCACGACCGAAGCCGCGGAAAACCCGCTGGATGTGCTGAACAAAGTGTGGGACAGCTATACCGACGATGAAAAGTTCCCCGCTGCCGGCGGAGACATGAGCGAAGCAAACATGAAGGACGGCGCGCCCGGCAACGTTTCGCTGGACGATGCGAATACCGTAGCTTATCTCACTTCCTTCCCCGCGGACATGGTGGACAAGCTTGACGCCGCCGCCAGCCTTATGCACATGATGAACATGAACACGTTCAGCTGCGGCGCGTTCCGCCTGAAGGACGCCGCGGACACGGACGCCGTATGCACCGCCATACACGATGGGCTCAATTCCAAGCAATGGATGTGCGGCTTCCCGGACAAGATGGTGATTGCCAAGGTTAGCGGCTGCATAGTATCCGTATACGGTGCGGAGGATCTGGTGAACACATTCCGCGATAAGCTGACCGCCGCCTATGAAAACGCGGAGATAGTTTACGACGAGGCCATAGCGTTTTAACATAACGCACATTTAAGCGAAAGGAGGGAGCAGGGCATGCTGTTTTCAAGCGCGGCATTTTTATATAGCTTTCTGCCGCTGACAATAGCGGTGTATTTCCTTATGCCGCGGCGGCTTAAAAACGCGGCGCTGCTCCTGATGAGTCTTATATTCTATGCCTGGGGGGAGCCGCGCTACGCGGTGCTTATGGTGCTGTCCATAACCCAAGGGTATATATTCGCGCGGCTTATAGGCGGCTGCCGCGGAACGAAAAAGGCCAAGGTATATCTTATAGCAAGCCTTGGCATAAGCCTTTTAACGCTTGGCGTGTTCAAATACGCCAATTTTTTTGCGGAAAGCTTCGCCGCGGTATTCGGGCTTAAAATAGCCGCGCTGAACATTGCCTTGCCCATAGGCATAAGCTTTTATACGTTCCAGCTTATAAGCTACGTTATAGACGTTTACCGCGCGGACGTTGAGCCGCAGCGGGACTATGTTGCCTTTGCGGCGTATATATCCATGTTCCCGCAGCTTATTGCCGGGCCGATAGTGAGATACAGCGATATTGAAGCTGAACTGACCGCGCGCACATACGGCATGGATAAGGCCGCGTACGGCGCAAAGCGCTTCATATTGGGCCTTGGCAAAAAGGTGCTTATAGCTAACGTGCTGGCGGAGCTTGTGAACGCATTCAAGGCCAGCGGCGAAAAATCAACGCTGTTTTATTGGATATACGCCGCGGCATACATGCTGCATGTGTATTTCGATTTTTCCGGATACAGCGATATGGCGATAGGCCTTGGCGCGATATTCGGCTTCACATTCCCGGAAAACTTCAATTATCCTTATATTGCCGCCAACATAACCGACTTCTGGCGCAGATGGCATATGTCGCTGAGTTCATGGTTCAGGGACTATGTATATATTCCCCTTGGCGGCAGCCGCGTGAAAAAGCCGCGCGCGCTTATGAACATTGCAATAGTTTGGATGCTCACGGGCCTGTGGCACGGGGCGGACTGGAACTTCGTCATGTGGGGCATAATGTTCGCGGCGCTGCTGATCGCGGAAAAGCTGCTGCTTTTAGGCTTTATGAAGGAGCACAGGATGATAGGGCATATATACACGCTGTTTTTCGTTATGCTGTGCTTTATAATGTTTGATGCTTCGGGCGTTCAGGAAGGCTTTGATACGATGGGCGCGCTGTTCGGCGCAAACGCGGCGGATGATGCGGAGGCCTTGTATTACCTTAGAAGCTATGCCGTGCCGCTTATAATCGCAGCGGTTGGCGCAACGCCCCTGCCCAAGCGCATAAAGGCGAAAGTTGAAGCCACGCGCATCGGCGGGGCGATAATGACAATAGCGGAACCTGCTGCGCTTGCGGTACTGCTTTGCGTATGCACGGCGTATTTGATAGACGGGTCCTTCAACCCGTTCCTGTATTTCAGATTTTAGCGGAAAGGAGAGCATATGCGGACAAAGCTTAAAAGCATACTTACCGTTGCGCTTGCGGCGGCAATAATATTCGGCTTTGCGGCATGGGGCATGCTGAAAAAGGACGATGCGCAGTCTCTCAGCGAAAGGCGCGCGCTGGCAACAATGCCCAAGCTGAGCATAGACAGCGTGCTTTCCGGCAAATTCATGAGCGATTACGAAACGTATAAGCTTGACCAGTTCCCGCTGAGGGATGCTTTCCGCACGCTGAAGGCCATAAACACATACTATGTATTTTCCCAGCGGGACAACAACGGCATATATATTGTTGACGGCATTGCAAGCAAGCTTGACTATCCGTTAAATGAAAGCAGCGTTGTCCACGCGGCGGAGCGTTTCGGCTACGTTTATAATACCTACCTTGAGCCGAACGGCATAAAGGCATATTTAAGCCTTGTGCCGGACAAAAACTATTTTCTGGCCGATGCGAACGGCTACCTGAGCATAGATTACGACAAGCTGAAGGATACGCTTACATCAAATATGGTGTACGCTGAATATATAGACATTGCCGGTACGCTCGGCATAGATGATTACTACAAGACAGACCTTCACTGGCGGCAGGAGAGGATACTTGGCACAGCGAAGGCGCTTGCCGGCGGCATGGGCGCGGACGTTGCGGCGGAGTACACCGCCGTGGATGCAAACACGGACTTCTACGGCATATATTATGCGCAGAGCGCGCTGCCGCTTAAGCCGGATAAAATGTATTACATGCAGGGCGGGAGCATTGCGGACTATACCGTATATGACTACGAAAGCGAAAGCTATGTTGACGTATACGACATGGAAGCCCTCGGCGGGCGCGACCCATACGAAATGTTCCTGCACGGGTCAAAGTCCATGCTGACGATAGAAAATCCAAGCAGCGGCAGCGGACGGTCGCTGATAATGCTCAGAGATTCGTTCGGCTCAAGCATTGCGCCGCTTATTGCGGAAGGGTTCGACAGGGTAACGCTTGTGGACATCCGCTACGTTGCGCCGGAACTGCTGGGGCGGATGATAGATTTCAGCCAATATACGGATGCGCTGTTTTTATACAGCACGGGAGTTATAAACAATAGTGAAACAATAAAGTGAAGCTTATATGGGGCCGCGTGCGACAACGCGGCCTTTATGCTATAATATGAAAAAATCTGGTAACAGCGGAGGATGAACCTTATGGATATACACGCGCTGGTGGAAGCGCAGCATAAATATTATCAGTCCGGCGCAACAAGGCCGGTGGAGTTCAGGATAGAGGCGCTAAAGAAGCTTCAGCGGGCAATACGCGCGAACGAGAAGCTGCTTGCCGATGCGCTGAAGCAGGATTTGAACAAGTCCGAAACGGAAAGCTACATGTGCGAAACGGGCATGGTGCTGGAGGAGCTGAGCTACCA
>CAVDFM010000025.1:12352-16896 GCA_963608365.1 bacterium
GCTACCATATAAAGCACGTTGCCAAATGGGCTAAGGAAAGGCGGGTCAAAACGCCGCTTGCGCAGTTTTCGGCAAAAAGCTTCATTTCGCCCGAGCCCTACGGCGTGGCGCTCATAGTTTCGCCATGGAATTACCCCGTGCAGCTTTGCCTGAATCCGCTGATAGGCGCAATATCCGCGGGCAACTGCGCCGTGGTAAAGCCGTCCGCCTACGCCGCGGCGACAAGCGCAGCCATAGCCAAGCTGATAGGCGACACATTCCCGCCGGAATACATTGCCGCCGTTGAGGGCGGCAGGGCGGAAAACCAGGCGCTGTTTGAAGAAAAGTTCGATTACATATTCTTTACCGGCAGCGTGGAGGTTGGCAAAACCGTAATGCAGGCGGCGGCGAAGCATCTTACCCCGGTGACGCTGGAGCTGGGCGGCAAAAGCCCCGCGATAGTGGACGAAACGGCGGACATAAAGCTGGCCGCGCGCAGGATAGCCTTCGGCAAGGTGCTCAACGCCGGGCAGACTTGCGTTGAGCCGGACTATCTTTTGATACACCGCAGCGTTAAGGATGCGTTCGTAAGCGCGTATCAGGATGCGCTGGAGCAGTTTTTCCCAAACGGCGACATGCGGGACATGGTAAACATAATAAGAGAAAAGCATTATAACCGCGTGAAGAGCCTTATTCAGGACGAAAAGATAGCCCTTGGCGGCACGTTTGACGACGAGCGCCGCTTCATCGCGCCCACGCTGCTTGACGATGTTTCGCCCGATGCTCCAATTATGCAGCAGGAGATATTCGGCCCCGTGCTGCCCATGCTGTGTTTTGATACGCTGAGCGAGTAAATATCCTTTGTCAACAGCCGCCCCAAGCCCCTGGCGTTTTACATATTCACGGCGGACAAGGCCGCCGAGCGCAGGCTGCTGGACAGCTGCTCCTTCGGCGGGGGCTGCGTGAACGATACAATAATCCATCTTGCCTCCTCCGCGCTGCCATTCGGCGGGGTAGGGGAGAGCGGCATGGGCAGCTACCACGGCAAAAAAAGCTTCGATACCTTTACGCACGAGCGCAGCGTGGTTAATAAATCCACCAAGCTTGACCTCCCAATGCGCTACTTCCCGTACAGCAAACGGAAGCTGAGGATAATAAAGATGTTTATGAAGTAAGCACGGCGCCCGGGCATCAGCCCGGGCCCTCTGTTTTTTTATGTAAAAAATCGAAAGAGGGACGAGAAACACATGAACGAAAGTTTCATTGTTGTGCCCAAACTTAGGGATTTTTTGCCGATAAAATGGCCAATGAAAAAATTGTGCAAATTGCACAATAATATATGAAATCAAATCCTGAATTTATGCAAAAATTTACCTTGTAAAATTTTTGTGACGGGTATATAATCAAGTCAACCAATAAACCAAGAACAGGGGGATAAACCATGAAAAAACGTTGGTTGACGGCCATAATTATGGCTGCGTTGCTGCTTGTGCAAGCGGTTGTCATCTGCGGCGGCGCGCTGGCAGAAGGCGAAGAGCATGAGCATGTGTGGAGTGCATGGAAAAGCTACGCAACAGGACACAAGCGTTCCTGCACGGTGGAAGGCTGCAAAGAAGTACAGGAGGGTGACCATGTCGCACCTTGCGAAATCTGCGGTTACGGTATGCCCGAGCACACGCATGAGTGGAGCGAATGGGAAGGCCACGGAACCTACCATGAGCGCCATTGCACCGCGGAAGGCTGTGATGAAGTAGAAAAGGTTGACCATGATGTACCTTGCGAAATCTGCGGTGACGGTATGCATAAGCATGCAAAGAGCGAAGAATGGGACTGGGATGACCTTGATCATTGGCATTATTGCACTGTTGATGGATGTAGTGCGATTACCGATGTCGGCGCCCATGAAATGGAAGATGATGAGAATGGCGGGGCAAAATGCAAAGTTTGTGACTACACCAGAGACCATAAGGAGCATGAATTTAGCGACGATTGGGCAAAAAATGACGTAGGCCATTGGCGTGTATGCACTATTGATGGATGTGACGCAATTACTGATGCCGCCATCCATGAAATGGAAGATGATGAGAATGGCGGGGCAAAATGCAAAGTCTGTGGCTACACCAGAGACCATAAGGAGCATGACTTTAGCGGTGATTGGATAAAAGATGATGTAGACCACTGGCATGTATGCACTATTGATGGATGTAATGCAGTTGATGAGTACATATCACATACCATGATTCCAAATGCAGAGAACAATGGGTTTGTTTGCAGCGTGTGTGGATATGAATGTGCTCATAAGAAACATATTGCCGGCAAGTGGGACTTTGATGGTAAGGGGCACTGGATGGTATGTGCTGTTGAGGGCTGCAATGCCATCGATCCGTATTCTTTCAGTAAACATAGATTGGAAGATGATGACAATGGCGGAGTGAGGTGCAAAATCTGCGGCTATACCAGAGACCATAAAGAGCATCAATGGAGTGCATGGGAAAGCAAAGGAACTTACCATGAGCGCCATTGCACCGCGGAAGGCTGCGACGGAGTAGAAAAGGCTAGCCATGATATACCCTGCGAAATCTGCGGTGACGGTATGCCTGAGCACACACATGAGTGGAGCGAATGGGAAGGTCACGGAACCTACCATGAACGCCATTGCACCGCAGAAGGCTGCGACGGAGTAGAAAAGGCTAATCATGATGTACCTTGCGCAACCTGCGGTTACGGTGTACATACGCATGAGTGGAGCGCGTGGGAAGGCCACGGAACCTATCATGAGCGCCATTGCACGGCAGAAGACTGCGATGAAGTAGAAAAGGTTGACCATGATGTGCCTTGCACAATCTGCGGTTACGGTGTACAGCTGGAGCATACCTTCAGCGATGAGTGGAGCTATGATGAAGTAGACCATTGGCATGCATGCACCGAGGAAGGCTGCAATTGGACAAAAGACCAGGCGGAGCATGAGTGGAGCGAATGGGAAGGCCACGGAACCTATCATGAGCGTCATTGCACGGTATGCCCGAAAACCGAACGGGAAGACCATGAACTGACCGACGGCAGGTGCGATAAGTGCGGCTACACAATGCACGGTGCAAAGAACGAATGGAAGTACGACGAAACTAACCATTGGCACGAGTGCCTGTTTGAAGGCTGCACCGAGAAATTCGGCGAGGAAGCACACACCCTTGTCAATGGCAAGTGTGCCTGCGGATACGAGAAGAAGCAGGAAGAGAAGCCCGCTGAACCTTCCTACGACTATGACAACGAATATGTTGTTCCGACTCCCTTGCCGCCGCAGACCGGCGACGCGAGCTGGCTGGCGGTCGGTATCGGCATGATAGCCGCGGCGGTTTGCATCGCGCTGAGGAAGAAGCAGAGCAACTGATAAAAACAGAATAACCCAATGCATCGAAAAAAGGCCGTCGCGAGACGGCCTTTTGTGATGAATTATTTATTGAGAAGATCACTATGCGTTCCGGTGCGGGCAAGGGTAAGTACGAGAATATCGGCTTCTATATAGTATATAAGAAGCCAATCGGGCATGATGTGGCATTCTCTGTGCCCGGTCCAGTTGCCCGTAAGCGCGTGGTCACGGCAAGATGACGGCAAAGCGGAACCTGAGGCAAGAAGCTCAACAATATCTTTGAGAAGTGAAATATCTAAGCCGCGTTTTACGGCAAGCTTATAGTCCTTCTTGAATGCAGACGTCCACTTGACGGTGAACTTGGTTTCGTTCATTTGCCCAGTTCCTCAAAAAGCTCATCCATGTTGGTATAACCTTTCACGGATGGGTCTTTTGCTATGCGCTCCGCTTCGAGCATTGCGGCAATGGTTTCCCTGTTTGGCTGATTGAGGGATATTTCAAACGGAATGCCGCCTTCGCGTATGGATTGGCGCACGAATATGTTGAATGCTGTAGACAGGTTCATGCCCAGTTCGCTGAACAAAGCTTCGGCCTGTGCTTTTAACTTGCTGTCCATGCGGATGCTTATATTCGTTGTGGTCGATTCCATTGTATTGCTCCTTTCGTATTACTTACTATATTATATGCTGCTTGCACGAATAATGCAACACATTGCACGAAATTCTACTCATTATCACCAACGGTTTCATCAAGATTATCCAAAGCGTATTGCAGGCATTGGATTATAACGGCGTTAAGCGAGAGATTGTTTTTATATGCAAGCTGCTCCAAGCGCTCGCTCATATCAACGGGTATGCGGAAGGTTTTTGTTATGGTTTCGCTACCCGGTTTCAGCTTAAACATGGTTTTGCACCTCCTTTACTGCGCGCAATGCGCAACACATATATTTTGCACTATCGACGGGAGAATATTTGCACCATGTTTGCAATAAAATATACTTGCAAAAATATTGCAACAAAATTATAATTGAACCATACCGAATAATGATGAATTTGGAGGGTATGACAAGATGAAAAAGCGTTGGTTGATAGCCATAACCGTGGCTGTGCTGTTGCTTGTGCAGGCCGTTGCAATGGCGGGAGGGGAAAATGACCACGAGCATGTGTGGAGCAGCGATTGGAGCAGAGATGAATGGTAT
>CAVDFM010000025.1:16906-17574 GCA_963608365.1 bacterium
GCGCAGGAGATAATAACACCTGCAACGGAAACAAGCGAAGGCTTAGGCGTATTTGCTTGCACTATTTGCGGTTATGTAGACGAAAACCATGTAATACCGATAAATAATCATACTCATACATGGGGAGACGAATTATTCTACGATGATGTATCACATTGGCGCGAATGCACATATCCCGGCTGTGACTGGATAGGAAGTTCTGAACATACATTGGTAGACGATGGAAAAGGCGGTTATAAATGCACTGAATGCGAATGCAGGCTGGCGCATCTTGGTGAGCATCAATGGAGCGAGGATTGGATGTACGGCGATATGAGGCATTGGCATTACTGCACCATTGAAGGCTGTAAGTGGGGAATCGGCAGCACCGAGCATACTTTCGTAGACGGCAAGTGCAGTGAATGCGGTTATGAGAAGCCGCACGAGCACAACTGGAAGACCGAGTGGAAATACGATGAAACCAACCATTGGCACGAGTGCGAAGGCTGTGACGCAAAGAATGAAGAAGCGCACACTCTTGTCAACGGCAAGTGTGCCTGCGGCTACGAGAAGAAGCAGGAGGAGAAGCCCGCTGAACCTTCCTACGACTATGACAACGAATATGTTGCACCCGCTCCCTTGCCGCCGCAGACCGGCGACGCGAGCTGGCTGGCGGTCGGTATCGGCAT
>CAVDFM010000026.1:0-17459 GCA_963608365.1 bacterium
GCCGTGAAGCCATAAAGCAGATGGTCATGCACAAGATACAATATGTGCTCGGCTGTGAGAATAAAGCGTAAGCTTTGGTGATAAATATGGAAATAGATCAGAACGACCTTATCGCCCTTGAGGACAGGGACGGCAACGAGCTTGCCTATGAAATAATGGACGTTGTGCCGTTCCTTGGCAAGGAATACGCCGTGCTGTTCCCCGTGGATGATGAAAGCGACGAGCCGGAGCTTGTTATATTGGAGCTTATGGCCGGCGCCGACGATGAAGAGGAAGAGCTGCGCGGCGTGGACGACCCAAACGTGCTGGACGCGGTTTTCAAGCTGTTCCTTGAAAGGGAAAAGGAAGCGGAGCGGGACGGCGAGTGATTCGCCGCTACCAATATATAATGTAGGAGATTGAATGCTGAAGGAATATATACAGGGCGTGCGCTCGCTTTCCATAATAGGCATGTGCAAAAACGCCGGCAAGACCACCGTGCTGAATAAGCTGATTGCGGAGCTGAACGAATCCCATGTCCGCCTTGGGCTTACCAGCATAGGGCGGGACGGCGAAAGCACGGATCTTGTTACGCGCACGGCAAAGCCCGGCATATACGTTTATGAAAACACGCTCGTTGCCACGGCCGTGGACATGTTCCGCCTGAGCGATATCACGCGGGAGATAATCTATTCCACCGGATGGCCCACCCCGATGGGGGAAGTAGCCGTTGTCCGCGCCCGAAGCGACGGCAACGTGCAGCTTGCCGGCCCCAGCATGACCGCGCAGCTAAGCACGCTTGTGGACGTTTTTTCTTCCTTCGGCGTGGATATGACGATAATAGACGGCGCGCTCAGCCGCAAAACGCTCTGCGCGCCCACCGTGAGCGAAGCCACTATACTTTGCACCGGCGCATCCTATTCGCGGGACATAAACGTTGTTATCGAGGATACCGCCTTTTCAACCGCGCTTTTGACGCTGCCGCGGCAGGAATCGTTCAGCGAGGCGGAGCTTGATATTCCCATGAACGGCAAAATACGCTTCAAGCGCGCGGACGGCACGGTTGAGCAAATGAAAGACGGCCTGACCCTTGCCGAGGCGCTGCGCAGCCGCGAATATGCGGACGTAAAGAGCGCGTATATCACCGGCGCGGTAACGGACGCAACAATAAAGCCCGTGCTCATGGGCGGGGCAAAGCTGAAAGGCTTCGAGCTGAGCGCGGAGGACGGCAGCAAGCTGCTGCTCAGTCACGATTCATATGAAAAGCTGCTCATTCGCGGCGTGCGCATCGGCGTAAGGCGGCCGGTCAAGCTGGCGGCAATAACGGTAAACCCCGTTTCCGCATACGGGTTCCATATGGACCCGAAGCTGCTGCTCGACAGCATGCGCGCCGCGGTAAGCGTGCCGGTAGTGAACGTGGAAAGCAAGGACGAGGATTGATAAAAGGAGACGATTACCCATGGCAATGACATTTTCCCAGCAAGAGAACATAGGCTTCAGATACGTTATCAATTCGCTTTCCTGTTCAAGCCCGTATGGGCAGGCGCGGGTGAGCAAGCTGCGCTTTTTTGACCCCGCCGAAATAGGCGAGCTGAAGATGCAGCTTTCAAACGTATGCCGCGTTAAGGATACGCTCACCACGCTCAATTTTGAATACGGCAGGCTTCAGCGGCTCATGATGCCCATGAAGGATATTCGCAGAAGCGTTATGAACCTGAGCGAAGGGGCGCTGAGCGAGCTGGAGCTTTTTGAGCTGAAGCGCTTTCTGCTGCAAACCGAGCTTATAGCCCCCGTGCTTGAGGACGTTATAGCCAAGGCGCACATAGAGGGCATAGCGATACCCGCGCAGACGGAGCCGCTGAAAATAATAGACCCGGAGGGCAACCGCGCCGCAACCTTCTTCATTGCGGACAGCGCGTCGCCCGAATTGAAGCAGGCGCGCCGCGAAAAGCGGGAAATAGAAGAACTTATCCGCAAGGAGACCAACACCGAAGAACGCGCGCGGCTGATGGCGCTGCGCAGCGCGGCCGCAGGCAAGGAGGACGCGGAGGAACGCCGCATCCGCAAGGAGATTTGCCTCAGCCTTGCGCCGTATACCGATGCAATAACAGACTGCATGGATAACGTGGCGGAGCTTGATTTCACAATCGCCCGCGCGGAGATAGCCGCGCAGTACGGCGGAGTTATGCCGCATTTCAGCGACGGCCCCGTTGAAATGGAGGATATGGTC
This sequence comes from bacterium, assembly GCA_963608365.1. Taxonomy (GTDB): domain Bacteria; phylum Bacillota; class Clostridia; order Christensenellales; family CAG-138; genus Phil1. Next base: position 2,210 of record CAVDFM010000026.1, read on the forward strand.
AACCCCCGCGTGGCGGATGCGCTTTTCGAGCGGGACCGCCGCTTTACGCCCGTTTCCCTTTCCGCTCCCGTCGGCGCAACGGTAATAACCGGCGCAAACATGGGCGGCAAAAGCGTTGCGCTCAAAACGCTCGCGCTCAACGCAATGCTTGTTAAGGCGGGCATGCTGCCTTTTGCCAAATATGCAAAGCTTCCGCTCTTCGGCGGCATATTCATAGTAAGCGAGGACTTGGAGGACATGGACCGCGGCCTTTCAAGCTTCGGCGCGGAGATAGTGCAGTTCAACGAGGTTGAGCAGGCCGCCGCCCAAACCGAGGGCATAAGCCTTATACTGCTCGACGAGTTCGCCCGCGGCACCAATCCCGAGGAGGGCGCAATGATAGTGCGCGCCGTAACGCGCTACCTTGATAAGCAGCCCAGCGTAAGCGTGCTCACCACGCATTACGACGGCGTAGCCGCGCTTGCCTCCGCCCATTTCGAGGTCAAGGGCTTAAAGGATATGGACATGGCCAAGGTTGCGGAGGAAATAGCCGCCGCCAACGGCCAAACGAAGGGCGCGGACATAATAGCGTCCCACATGAACTATGGTCTTTACCGCGCTCAGGGCGCGGAAAGCTGCCCGCGCGACGCGCGCAACATATGCGCATTGCTCGCGCTGAAGGATGAGATATTGAGGGATATATAATAACTCCCTCAGTCGGTGCGCTTTACAAGCTCACATGATTAGCCTGCCCTGAAAGGGGAGGTGTCAATGAGCGTCAGCGAATTGACGGAGGGGTTGCATCGTGGCTGCTCTTGTTTACGTCAACCCCTCAGTCGGCTACGCCGACAGCTCCCCGTCCGGGGAGCCTTTAACTCCCTCAGTCAAACCTTCGGTTTGCCAGCTCCCTCTAAGAGGGAGCCTTTTTATGCAGTGCGGTTAAGTCGCTCTAACGGCTATATACACTTTTGCGTCACCTGCGTCACCCAATGCCGAAAAAGCCCTAAATGGCTGAACTTTTCGGGGTGACGATCGGGGTGACGATGGGGTGACGATAAATTCTGCGTCACCGAACTATTTAGTTTTCACTTGCATATTCCGTATGATTTGCGTATAATATAAGCATAAAATCACGCCTGCCGGAGACGGTTGGCCGGGAATAGTTACTTAAGAGATGTAACCGTTACCTTAGCCCGGAACGGTTACTTTTCTTTTCTGACGAGTTTTACGACGAAGCGCAGTACTCTCAAGAAAATCTTGAAAAGTTCTATAACGAACATCAGAAATGCTAAGAATTCTGACCATGTCATCACAGAAACCACCTCCCTTCTTGAAAAACAAGCTTGGGTTGTGGCCAACCGTCCCCTTTATCCGTGTCGGGGCAGGCGCTTAGACTTATTATAATGTAGAATAGTGTAGAAGCGCAAGGGCTTTTTGCGTGTTCCCACGCTCAGGTGAAAGCGCAGCGTATCTACCGCCTTCACTATATACTGCTTCTCTATACCTCCCTTTGTTAATTCTTAGTCACTGCCGCACATAAGACAGCACAGCTGTAACAGGTGATTCGGCCTTTCAGACCTCATGGACTCCCTCCGTCAATTCGCTAACGCTCATTGACACCTCCCTCAAAGATGGAGGCTAATATGTAAGCTTGTAAAGCGCACCAAAAGGCTCCCTCTTTGAGGTTCGGAGTTGAGCGCGCCCAGTGGGCGATGCAGCGAAACGGAGAACGGGCAGGAACAGGGAGAATTACGAACGGCAGTGAGTAAGGCGACCTTGTTCCAACCAGAGTGGCCCTGCGAAGCAGGGGAGCTGGCGAGCCGTAGGCGAGACTGAGGGAGTTAAAGGCGCCACCGCTTGCGGGGGAGCTGCTGAGCGTTAGCGAAGCTGAAGGGGAACATTAAGATAGCTTGGCGGCTCCGAGCCGTTCCCCTTTCGTCATGGCTTCGCCATGCCACTTTCCCCGCACGCGGGGACAGCTTTTGGTTGGCGGTAGTACGTCAGCCCGCTGGGTGACGCAGAATTTATCGTCACCCCATCGTCACCCCTATCGTCACCCCGAAAAATCCAGCTATTTAGGGCTTTTTCGGCATTGGGTGACGCAGGTGACGCAAAAGTGTATATAGCCGTTAGAGCGACTTAACTGCACTGTATAATAAAGATCCCCCCGCAAAGCGGGGGGTATTTCAGTTTCGGGCATAGCCCTAATAATACTAGCAGCGCACAAGTGCGCATAAAACGCCTGCCAGCTTGCGCCAATTACTTGCTACCCGTAAACGGGTCACGTGGGTCGAATATACTTAATTGGTCGGCTTCCTTGTCTCTTTTCAGCTGGTCGGCTATGTATTCTGTTATAGCTTTCGTGTTTTCCCCTACCGTATCCACATAATATCCTTTGCACCAAAACTCCCTATTCCTGTATGCAAATTTCATATTACCATACTTTTGGAATATCATTAAGCTGCTCTTGCCTTTCAAGTATCCCATAAACCCGGAAACACTAAGCTTCGGCGGTATACTAAGCAGCAGGTGTATATGGTCGGGGCATACTTCTCCCTCTATTATTTCAACTCCTTTCCATTGGCATAGTGTCCGTATTATTTCTCGTATGTCTTCTCTTTTCTCCGCATAGAACACTTTCCGTCTGTATTTTGGTGCAAATACTATGTGGTACTTACAATTCCACTTTGTGTGTGCTAAACTGTTTGTGGTGTTATTTTGTTCTGTCATTTTAACATCCTCCTAATGTGTTAAACTTCTTTAGCTGGCAGGCTTTCTTTACAGTTTAGCACATTAGGCTGTTTTGTTCACCGCTTAAGCTTTTTTCAACCCCGCCACTATGGCGGGGTTTTCGGTATACAAAAAGGCTCCCCTTTACGGGGAGCTGTCGAACGAAGTGAGACTGAGGGGTTGTTACAAGCGAATCAACTAAGGAAGTCTATACTCCATCTGCCTGTCGCACGGCTCGGCATGGATATGGCGCGGGCTGTAAAGCTTGGCATCCGTGCAGCCCAGCGCGCAGTAAAACGCCTGGCTTTCTACCGACGAATGGGCGGAGATGTACAGCTTCTTCGCGCCGCGTGCCTTTGCCCACTCTGCCGTGGCATAAAAGAGCGCACGGCCTATGCCGCGCCCGCGCATGGCTTCCGTCACATGTATGTTCGTCAGCTCAAGGTATTCGCCGCCTTCGCCGAGCGGTTCGGGCGATACCGATGCAAAACCCGCAAGCTTCCCGCCGCAATACGCCGCGTACACAAGCCCGCCGCGCCCGGCTAAGTTCTTCAATTCCGCCGCTATCCTTTCACGGTCTTTTTGCGTCCAGTCGTCAATAAACGGCGCATCCTTTGCTGTCCATGCGCCGTTCTCTCTGCGGAGGCATTTTGTAACCACCTGGCGGCGTATAAAGTCGGCCAGCAGCCCCGCGTTTATTTCGTTTTCGTTCAGTTGCCTGTATTCCGCCATTCCCCTGCCCTTACGCGGCCTTATTCTTTTTCTTCTTTGCCGCCGCAATAAGGTCCGGAAGCTGCGCCAGCACTATCGCCGCGAACATTATTACGCAGCCCAGCATCTCGCGGCCGGAGAACGTCTGGTTCAGCAGCACCCAGCCCGCCAGCGCCGCAAACACGCTTTCAAGGCTCATCAGCAGCGACGCGACCGCAGGCTCTGTATTCTTCTGGGCAATTATCTGTAGCGTGTAGCCCACCCCGCTGGACATTACGCCCGTGTAAAGTATCGGTATTATCGCTTCCCCTATGGCCTGCCATGTGGGTACGCTGCCGTCTATCAGCATGAACACTGCCGAAAGCGCAGCGCATACGAAGAACTGTATGCAGCTCATCTTTACCCCGTCCACCTTGGGGGAGAAATGGTCAATAAGCAGTATGTGCGCAGTGTAGCCGAATGCGCAGCAAAGTATCAGCGCATCGCCCTTTTGCAGCGTGAAGCTGCCGTTCATTGATAGGAAATAAAGCCCAACCACGCCCAGCGCCACGCTTATCCATACCGTAACGGGCAGCTTGCGCCGCTGGAATATTCCGAACACCGGCACGAATACTATGTACATCGCCGTTATAAAGCCCGCCTTGCCAACGGTTGTCAGCCCTATGCCAAGCTGCTGCAGCGCGCTTGCAACGCCCAATGCCAGGCCGACAACAACGCCGCCTATTATAAGCGTGCGCTTTGATTTGGGGTCCGCTTCTGCCGCGCGGCCGTTTTTCTTCTCCTTGGCGTTATTGAACGCAATGAGCGGCAGCAGCGCAATGCCCGCCGCAAGCGACCTCAGCGCATTGAACGCATATGCGCTCATGGAGTCCCCGCCCATTGCCTGGAACACGAAAGCCGTGCCCCAAATGAGCGCCACCAATACCAACATTAAATTACTTTGTATCTGTTTCCTGTTCATGTGCCGATTATATCATATATTTGTTCACTTTTCTATTGCTTTTGGCGCTATTTATAGCGGTTAGAGATACTTTATTTATTGGTGAATATGTTGTATAATCAGCTTAGATTACGCTATACCAATTTTGCCTTATACGGAGGAAATATGCTGAACATTATTACCAAGCTTATGAGCGAGAACGACTGCTATAAAGCAGGGCGCACCATTACCCCCCGCGGCATAACCATACACAGCACCGCCGAACCCGGCATGCGTGCGGGCGTATGGTATGAACTGTGGAACAAGCCCGCGAGCGAGCAGGGCGGGCGGCAGGTCTGCGTGCATGCGTTTGCGGACGATGAAATAGTTATGCAGTACCTGCCTTGGACAATGCGTGGCTGGCACGCGGGCGGCACGGATAACAACGACCATATCGGCATTGAGCTGTGCGAACCGGCAGGCATGATATACACGGGTGATTTCGACGTTGTGGATTACGATACGGCGCATTTTCAGCCGTATTTCGACAGGATATGGAACAACGCCGTGCAGCTTTGCGCCTACCTTATCCGTCAGTACCCCACTATTGAGATAAACGAAATCGTAAGCCATCACGAGGGCTTCCTTCGCGGCACGGCAAGCGGGCATCACGACCCCGAACATTGGTGGAAATTCCACAACAAAACCATGGATGATTTTCGCGCGGCAGTTGCGCGGGAGATGGAGGATAAATAAATGACCAAAATGCGTTTTATAGACCTGCACTGCGATACAGTTGTGTGCGAAGTTATGCGGGACGAGGAGCATAAAAACCTGCGTTCCAACCCCACCGGCATGCTTGACCTTTTGCGCATGAAGGAAGCGGGCAGCCTGCTTCAGTGCTTCGCGCTGTATATCCCGCCCATGAAGCGGATAGCAAGCACCACCGGCGAGGCCGACGAATGGGATTTCTTCAACGATGCGGCCGATTGCTACGATCGTCAGATGGCCGCCAATACGGACCTTATCCGCCCCGTCGGCAAATATGCGGACATTGAAAAGAACATGGCGGACGGCATAATGTCCTCCATGATGACTATTGAAAACGGCGTGCCGCTGGACGGCAAAATAGAGCGGCTGGACGAAATGTACCGCCGCGGCGTAAGGCTCATCACCCTTACCCATAATCAGGAAAACACGCTCGGCTACCCCAACTGCCTTGACCCGGACGCGGGGCTGAAGCCCTTCGGCATAGAGGCCGTGCGCCGCATGAACGAACTTGGCATAATAATAGACACCGCGCACCTGAGCGACGGCGGCTTCTGGGACGTTGTAAAGTATTCCACCAAGCCCTTCACCGCTTCCCACTCCAATGCAAGGGAGCTTTGCCCCGTTATGCGCAACCTTACGGACGATATGCTGCGCGCCGTTGCGGATAAGGGCGGCATGGTGGGCCTCAACTTCGCTTCTGACTTCCTTGTGGACAACACCACCCATACCTACTGCGCGGACATTGCGCGCCATGCGCGTTACATGGCCGATAAGGCGGGAGTTGACATAGTTGCCCTCGGCAGCGATTTCGACGGCATAAGCAGCACGCTTGAATTCGGCGGCGTGGAAGGCATGAGCATGATCGAAGAAGCGCTCAACCGCTGCTTCACCGCGGACGAGGTGGATAAGATAACCCATCTTAACGCGCTCAGGGTAATTAAGGACACCGTTGGTTAAACCGAAGAGTTTGAAATATATAATTAAAATAGAAGGAGACACGCTTATGGATGTATTTGAGGCGCTATCCGCTTTGACCACCACTCCGGGCGTAACCGGCAACGAGGTTGCCGTGTCCGAAGTTGTCAAGGGATATTACAAAGCCTATACGGACGATATATTCATCGATCCAATGGGCAACACCTATGCGCATATAGGCGACCACGGCCCCGTGCTGCTGGTGCAGGCGCATATGGACGAAGTCGGCATGATGGTGACCGATATTGAGGAAGACGGCCTGCTCCGCATACGCTCCGTTGCGGGCGTTGACCCGCGGGTGCTGCCCGGCAGCGAAGTGCTTGTGCACGGCAAAAAGGTGCTCAATGCCGTTGTGGGCGCAATTCCGCCGCACCTTCAGCAGCCCGGCGACGATACCAAGCCCTATTCGATAGACGATATGGTGTGCGATACGGGCCTTGATGCGGACGAAGTGCGGGAGCTTGTGCGCGTTGGAGACAATGTAACATTCGCGCTGCTGCCGCCTATGAAGCTGAAGAACAACATAGTTGCCGGCAAAACGTTCGATGACCGCGCCTGCATAACCGTTATGCTCGAGGCCTTGGATATACTTAAAAAATCCAAGCTGGACTGCCAGGTCATATTCTGCGCCACGGTGCAGGAGGAATGCGGCGGCGGCGGTGCGCGCGCCAGCGTATGGAACGCCAAGCCAGATATGGCAATAGCCATGGACGTTTGCCATGCGCCCACGCCCGGCGTGAAGCCGTTTGACGCAATAGACATAACCAAGGTTTCCATAACCTGCGGCCCGAACATACACCCCAAGATGTTCAAAATGATAACCGAAGCCGCGGACGAGCAGAACATCCCCTGGGATTACGACGTTGCCCCCGCGCATACGGGAACCGATGCATGGGATACCCAGATACAGATGGGCGGCGTTGCAACGGGGCTTATATCGCTGCCGCTTAGGTATATGCATACGAGCGTAGAGGAAATATCGCTCACCACGCTTAAAAACTGCGCCAAGGTAATTGCCCGCTTTGCCCAGAACATCGGCGCGGATTGGGAGGAAAAGCTGTGCTTAGACGATTAGAAGAACTTTCCAACTTGATCGGCGTAAGCGGAGACGAAGGCCGCGTGCGCCGCTATATAAAGGCCGAGCTTGCCAATATAGACGGCCTTGAAATGAAAACGGACTCCATGGGCAACCTTATCGTGCATAAGGCCGGAAAAGGGCCCAAGGTAATGGTCGCCGCGCACATGGACGAAGTTGGCATGATAGTTATAGGCGCGCTTGACAACGGCCTTATAGCCTACGGCCAGCGCGGCATAGATTCCCGCGTTGTTGTATCAAAGCGCGTGCTTATAGGCGACGACATGGTTGAAGGCGTTATCGGCGCAAAGGCCATTCATCTTCAAACCGCGGCGGACCGCAAAACCGTGCTTGGCCACAGCGAGCTTTTCGTTGACATAGGCGCAAAGGATAAGGACGACGCAATGAAATACGTTAAGCCGGGCGACAGGATAGGCTTTGCCACCAAGTTCAAGCGCCTTGGCGAAAAGCGCGTGCTCGGCAAGGCGCTGGACGACCGCGTGGGCTGCGCAATACTTATGCAGCTTTTGGCAAACGATTACGAGTGCGATTTTTACGGCGTGTTCACCGTGCAGGAAGAAGTCGGCCTGCGCGGAATGTATGCCGCGGCGTACAGCGTTGCGCCGGATGTTGTGATAGTGCTTGAAGGCACCACCGCAAACGACATGCCGGAAGTTAAAAACGCGGGCTTTGTTACCAAGATGGGCCACGGCCCCGCAATATCCTTCATGGATAACGCAACAATAGTTTCGCCCGATATGTTCAAGGCGCTTACCGAAACCGCCAACGCCTCCGGCATAAAGTGGCAGCCCAGGCAGGGCACCACCGGCTCGAACGATCAGGGCTCCGCGCAGCGCATGCGCGCCGGCTGCAAAACCGGCTGCATATCCGTGCCGTGCCGCTATATCCACTCCCCCGCCGGCATCGCCGATATAGACGATATCATGGGCGCATACGCCCTGGCGGACGCTTTCCTAAAGAACAAAAAATTCAACGAGGTGCTTTGATTTATGGATACAACTATGATAAAGAACATACTCGGCGCATACGGCCCTTCCGGACGCGAGGATAAGGCGGCCGAGACTATAAAGCAATACGTCGCCCCCTATGCGGATGAAGTGTACCGCGACGCAATGGGCAACCTTATCGCCCACAAGCGCGGCACAAGCGGAAAGAAGATAATGCTCAGCGCGCACATGGACCAGATAGGCTTCATAGTGGTCGCAATAGATGAAAAGGGCTTCCTGCGCGTTGCCCGCGTGGGCGGCGTGAATCCCATAATTGCCACCGCGCGCGAAGTGGTGTTTGAAAACGGCGTAAAGGGCGTTACCTATTTTGAAAACACCGCCAAGCACGGCGTGAACGAAGCAACGTTCAACGAACTGTATATAGACATCGGCTGCGCCAGCCGCGAAGAAGCCGAAAAGAAGGTCTCCGTGGGCGATATGGCCGTTTACGTCACCAACTATGTTGAGCTTGGCGAACGCGCGGCCTGCGGCGCGATGGACGACAGGATATGCTGCGCAATAGTGGCCGAGGCCATGAAGGAAATGAAGAGCGAGCATGACGTTTACGCCGTGTTCACCGTGCAGGAAGAAGTCGGCTGCCGCGGCGGAAGCCCCGCCGCATACGCCATAGAGCCGGACCTTAACATAAGCCTTGACGTGACCGGCGTCGGCGATATTCCCGAATGCAGCCGCATGGCGGTTTCCCTTGGCTGCGGCCCCACGGTAAAGGTCATGGACAGCTCCGTTATAGTTCCCCCCATTGTGCGCGCGTTCATAGAGGCCGCGGCGGAGGAGGACGGCATCCCCTATCAGCGCGAGGTCCTTCGCGCGGGCGGCACGGATACCGGCGCCATACAGCGCACCCGCGGCGGCATACTCTCCGGCTGCATATCCATCCCCACCCGCTATATCCACACCCCCGTTGAAACCGTGGACATGAAGGACGTGGACAACGCCGTAAAGCTGCTCTGCGCCTGCCTTAAAAGAAAGGAGCTGCCGCACAGATGATCGCTGAAAGACTCAATAGCCTTCGTGCGCTTATGCAGCAGAAGGGCGTGGGCGCGTATTATGTTCCCACGGCGGATTTCCACCTTTCAGAATATGTGAATCCGTATTTCAAATCCCGCCAGTACCTTACCGGCTTCACCGGCTCCGCGGGCACGCTTATCGTGACCATGACCGAAGCCGCGCTGTGGGTAGACGGGCGCTACTTCATTCAGGCTGAGGAGCAGATAAAGGATACCCCCGTAAAGCTTATGAGGATGGGTGAAGAGGGCGTGCCTACCACGATGGAATACCTTGCCGCCCTGCCCGAAGGCACTATTATAGGCATGGACGGGCGCACGGTATCCGCCGCCATGGCAATGCGCATGGAAAAGACGCTTGCCGCCAAGAACATGACAATTGAAGAGGACATGGACCTTGTTGGCGATATATGGGCCGACCGCCCCGCCCTGCCCGCATCCCCCGTATATGTGCTGGGGCTGGACAGCGTTGGCGTGAGCGCGGCTGATAAGCTTGCGGACATACGCCGTGTGCTTGCCGAAAAGGATGCCGATGCGCACGTTTTGAGCACGCTGGACGACATTGCATGGCTGTTCAACCTGCGCGGCGGGGACGTGGAATGCAACCCCGTGTTTCTGTCCTATGCCGTGATAGAGCGCGACGCGGCCTACATTTTCGCGGACGAGAGCAAGTTCCATTACTGCGTAAAGGAATATCTGCGCCAGCTCAACGTTACGCTGCTGCCGTATAACGATATTTACTCCTTCGCCGCCCGTTATGACGAGGGCGACGCCGTACTGCTCAGCTCCGCCGCGGTGAACTATGCGCTCTATAAAAAGTTCTCTGAAAAGGCCATAATAGTGGACGAGGTGAACCCGGAGCAGCTCAAGAAGGCCATAAAGAACCCCGTTGAGATAGAGAACATGCGCAAGGCGCATATAAAGGACGGCCTTGCCGTAACGCGCTTCATGCGCTGGGTAAAGGACACCATCGGCAAGGAAAAGATAACCGAGCTTTCCGCCGCGGAAAAGATAGACTCCCTCCGCTTTGCAACGCCGGGCAACCTTGGCCTGAGCTTCGGCACGATATCGGCCTATGGCGAGCATGCCGCCCTGCCGCATTACGGCCCCACCAAGGAAAGCGACCTTACCGTTGAACCGCACGGGTTCCTGCTTGTGGACAGCGGCGGACAGTATTACGAAGGTACCACCGATATTACCCGCACCATAGCCGTAGGCCCCCTGACGGAGGATGAAAAGAAGCATTTCGCGCTGGTGCTGCGCAGCATGCTGCGCCTGGCGAACGCCAAATTCCTCTATGGCTGCCGCGGGCTGAACCTTGATATACTTGCGCGCGGCCCGTTGTGGGACGAAAGGCTTGACTATAAGCACGGCACGGGCCACGGCGTTGGCTATCTTCTTAACGTGCACGAAGGCCCCAACGGCTTCCGCTGGAAGGTGGTGCCGGAGCGGGTAGATTCCTGCGTATATGAAGAGGGCATGATAACCAGCGATGAGCCGGGCATTTACATTGAAGGCAGCCACGGTATCCGTACCGAGAACCTTATTGTTTGCCGCAAGGGCGAAAAGAACGAATACGGCCAGTTCATGTATTTTGAAACGCTGACCTGCGCGCCCATAGACCTTGATGCGATAGATCCCGACCTTCTCAACGCGGACGAAAAGCGCATGCTTAACGATTACCATCGCTTTGTGTACGATACGCTCTCCCCGCTTATGGATGCGGACGAGCGCGAATGGCTTGCCAAATACACCCGCGCAATATAACAAAAACCGGCTTTCAACAGGGCGGGACGACCTCCCGCCCGTTATTTATGCTATGGAACAAGGCTTTTTTGAAAGGGTATATGCCGTTGTGCGCCGCGTGCCGAAGGGCCGCGTTATATCATACGGCGAAATTGCAAAAATACTCGGCTGCCCCCGCGCAGCGCGGCAGGTGGGCTGGGCCATGCGCCAAAGCCCGAACGATATCCCCTGGCAGCGCGTTGTAAAGGCGGACGGCACAGTTGCCGGCGGTGCACACGCCGAACTTCGCCGCGCCATGCTTGAAGCCGAAGGCGTGGGCTTTTTGCTTGACGGCAGGGTGGATATGGAAAAGTACAACAAAACCTCCGCACGGGCTTTACCTATGCGGAGGCTTTTTTCTGCGGCGGTTATGCCGTTTTTTTATTTTAGCCGTCTATAATGTCCTTAAACAGCTCCTTGGCGGCCTTTATCTTTTCGCTGTTGCCAACGGTGCAGATATAATGCTTTTCGCATATGGCGTTGGCAAGGGCGGCCTTGGCGCGGATATCCTTTGCGTCGGCGGCTATGGCCTCGGCACGGAGTTTCTGCTGCATATCCTTGGTGAAGCCCATCATGTAATTGCTCAGCGCCGTGCTGTGCGCAAGCTGGCCCACCTTGGGCGCGTCAAGCTCCTGCAGGGTGCCAAGAATGTATTTATCCATCTCTCTGCGGCTGGGGTCGAACTTTTCAAGGTATTCGGCCATGCCGTCATATACCTTATATGTGTTTTCAAGGTTGGGGTCGCGGTAGCTGCTCAGCAGGAACGTTCCGTTCGGCCTTATCCTAAGGTGCGCGCCGTATGCGCCGCCGAGCACGCGTATGCGGTTCCACAGGTAATCCGTTGCAAGTATGGTCTTCATAACGGCGGTCGCGCCATCGTAGCCGAAGCCAAGCTCCGCCATGTTGTAACCTTCGGCGCAGTACTGCACGTCGCTCGGGGTCATTATGCCTTCATTCTTGGCGTTCTTCACGAACGCGGGGCGGTTATCCTGCTTTTCGCCCTGCTCAAGCGCGTCTATAACGGCGGGCAGCGCCTGCTTTGCGGCGGAATACTGCTCCTCCTCGCCGGAGAGCATAACGCTCATGTTCGCGCGGGTAAAGAGCTTCTTAGCCACGGTTTCAAGCATTGCAATGTGCTTATCCATCTCCGCTTCGTTTGCGGCGGCAAGCTTCTTGATAAATTCAAAGAAGCTCAGGCCCATAGTCTGCTCGCTGTACATCATTGCCGCGCTGAAATAGGACCCCAGCCTTGTCATGGCGATCATGTTGCCCGCGTTAGCCAGCATGGAACGATTGCCGGCGGCTATCATGCTTATGACCTCGTTAAGCCTTGCGCGCTCGTTATAATGCGTGCCGGTGAGCATGGCGCGTATTGCCGCCATAGCGTCGTTAAGCTTGGACGTGAGCGCCTTCACATCCATAAGTATGTACGGATGCGCCTGATCCTCTCCAGCCTTCTGGAACGCGGTAAGGCCGGTTTCAACGGCGCCGGTGTTGAGCATAAGCTCGGTAGAAAGCTGTTCAAAGCCGTATTCGCCCGCGCTCAGCTTGCCCATAAGCTGGCACACAAGGCCGGCATAGGGTATTTCTTCGGCAGTAAGGCAGGATGCGTCAAACATAAGCGTAAGATAGGATATGCCGCCGGTGAATATATCGTTTGCGTATGTAGGAACGCTCAGTATGTCCCTCCGCTCCGCTTCAACGGGCTTGGGGCCGTCCCCCGCTTCGCTCAGTTTAAGCTGCGGAATGGTCTCCAGCGCTTCTTCGCTGTCCGGCGTGGACTGGCGCTTTTTCAGCCTTTCCTGGTCGGCGATTATCTTAGCCTTCTCTTCATCCGTAAGCTTGGCGTAAAGCGCGGCCATCTTTTCGGCGTTCTCCGCTTCCTTCTTTTCGCCAAGGCCGGGCTCGGGCACAAGCCTCATCTCCGCCTGCCAGGTGTTTTCAACAAAGTATTTCTTTATAAGCTGCTCATAATAATCGCTGTTCAGCTTTTCGCGCAGGAATGCGAGCACATCGTCGTAGCGTATCATGGAGAGCGGGTCGCCGTCGTGAATATAGCCGGACGCGGCGTTCATGCTCAGCGCGATTCCCTTGGGATAATACGCAGGATCCTCGCGGCGGCCGAATTCGTAGCGGTTCAGGCACGCCTCAAGCAGCTTTTTATCAAGGCCCTTTTCGGCTATATCCTTTATTGCGGAATCGATTATCTCTGTCAGTTTATCAAAGCCGTCGGCCTTAACGTCGCTCAGCGTAAGGTAATACGTGGGATACTTTATCTCAGGGCTGCTGTATGCTTCCGCATTGCCGCAAAGTCCGCTCTGCATAAGGGCGCGCTTAACGGGGGCAGCCTCGGCATTGAAAAGCGCATCCTGAATTATTTCCATTGCGCTCATCTCTCTCATGCAGCGGTGGTCCATTACCCAGCCGCGCATATAGAACGCCTTACCTTCGGGGTCTTCGCCGGCGTTAAGGGGATAGGGCTTTGTCACCACCTTGGGTGCGGTCAGCTTGGTAGCGTCGCCAACGTGTTCGCTCGCGGCGGGAGTGTATTTATCAAGATAGCTGTCCGCAAGGGCAAGCACCTTGTCCAGATCCATATCGCCATACAGGCACATGAGGGCGTTTGAAGGATGGTAAAGCTTTTTATGGAAGTTGCAGAACGCTTCATAGGAAAGCTCCGGTATAACGGCGGGGTCGCCGCCGGAATTCACGCCGTAGGTATTATCGAACAGCGCGGTATTTATCTCCTGCATTATCACCCTGTCAGGCGCTGAAAGAGCGCCCTTCATTTCGTTGTAAACAACGCCGTTCACGCTCAGCTTGCCGTCGTTTATTTCATAATGCCAGCCTTCCTGCCAGAATATTTCGGGCACGGAATGGATAAGGGGATTGAGCACCGCATCCATATAAACATCAACAAGGTTAAGATAATCCTGCATGTTTTGGCTTGCCACGGGATACATTGTCCAGTCGCTTGCGGTAAAGGCGTTGAGGAACGTATTGAGCGAACCCTTCATCAGCTCCACAAACGGCTCCCTTACGGGGTATTTATCGCTGCCGGCAAGCACGCTGTGCTCCAATATATGCGGCACGCCGGTGCTGTTTTCGGGCGGGGTGCAGAAGCTCATTGAAAATGCTTTGTTCGTATCCGCGCAGTTTAGATGCACCATCGTAAGGCCGCTTTTATCGTGCTTATAAATATCGGCCGTGCCTTTTATTTCTTTAAGCTCGCTTGAAGAAACGAGCCTGAAACCATGCTTAGTCGTATCCATATTTATCCTCCGTTTTCGTTTTTCTTTATAATGCCATTGTTTGGCGCATTATGCAATAGCTGCGCCGTTATTTCACAATAATGTATCTTTTTCGCGCCCCGTTTGACACGGCGGCATGCCTTAGCGTATTATATTGCCAAGCACAAACGAAAGGACGCTTTATATATGAAGCTGAGCATAGATCAGGCCGCGAAGCTTGCCTCCGCCGCCCTGCCCACAAGGATAATACTTTCAAAGGCGCCTAAGTCCGCCCAATACCGCCGCTGCACATTTGAACTGAAGGGCGGCGCGTACCACATAAGCCGATACAGCGAAAAACAGGCATTTCATCAAAACATTGCCGCGGATGAGCTTGAGCGGACACTCACAGCCGAGCTTTCTTCCCATACATACAGGCAGGCCAACGCCTTCGCCGCGGACGGGGAGCATATTATAATGCTGAACAAGGGCTATGACGAGGCGACATATATGCTAAAGCCCCTTACCTCCACCGCGCCCAAGCCGCCGGAGCAGGCGCACAACCGAAAGAAGCAGTATATTTTGAGCGAGGATAAGCCAATTCCCGCGCTGATAGACATGGGCGTATTCACCAGGGACGGGCGCATTGCCGCCCCCATGCGTGATAAATTCGTGCAGATAAACCGTTTCCTTGAAATAGTACGCGACGCGATAAACGAGGACGGCTACCTTGAGCGCAAAAACGCGGAGCCGCTTAGGATAATAGACTTCGGCTGCGGCAAATCATATCTTACGTTTGTGCTGTATCATTATTTGGTGAACATATTGGGCATACGGGTAAGCATGACCGGGCTTGACCTGAAGGCGGACGTTATTGCAAAATGCGCGGACGCCGCCAAGCGCTACGGTTACGATTCGCTGAAGTTTGAGCGCGGGGACATTGCCGAATACGACGCAAACGCCCCGGCGGACATGGTGGTTACGCTGCGCGCGTGCGACACGGCGACCGATTACGCGCTGCACAACGCCATATGCCGCGGCGC
>CAVDFM010000027.1:0-16945 GCA_963608365.1 bacterium
AATGGATAGTATAAGGGGTTATTTATATATTACGTTTACCGGATCTCTCTGGTAAGAATCGTTCATGAAGAATTCCGCGCCTTCCTCCACAACTATGCTTGTGTTCTCGCTGGGATATACTCCCATGCCGTTTATCCATAGCTTGCCGCCGTTTTTGACGGTAAGCGTGCCGTCCTGCACAAGGCAGAGCGTTGTGTTCGCGCCCATTTCCAGCGAACCGCCGGCTTCTATATTCACGTTTTCAAATATCTCCACGTTCACATAGCCCTTCGAATCGAACTTTACCGCGTCGCCTTCGCCTATTGTAAGGTTGAGCAGGTCAACTATGCCGTCCCGCGACGGATGGCTGTCAAAGTAATCGCACACATAGCGGGCCCTGTCCATTTGGTCCACGTCCCTGAAGCACACGTTTGTTATCTGCCCCACTCTTACCTTATCCAGCTGCTCTATGGGGAAAATATTGTTTTCTATATAGTCGGCAATATTTTCGCTGAGCACGTTGTTATAAATGGTAAGGAAAATGTATCTCACGTTTATATCGTCAAACTCAACGGCTTCAAGGTCGTCAAATTCCACCTTGCCGCGGCGTTCAACGCCGTCGTGTATTACCTCCAGCACAGGCCCGTTGCCGAATTCTTCGCCGCGTTCAAAGCGCAGCTTAGTGTTTTTGCCTATGCTTAGAGTGCCAGACAAATACAGCTGTGAATTATGCGATCTTCCGTCGCCGCTCACAGCCGGCCTGCCAAGGTTCAGCGTTGCGCCGTCGTCTATTCTCAGCGTCGTACCCATCCTCACGTTCAGCCAGCCGTAATTATTAAGGCTCGTGCCGCTCTGCATTGTAAGATTTGCCCCGCGGGACATTATCAGCTGCATATTGGGCCATATATAAACGTCCTCGTCCATGGCTATGTCCGCCGTGAAGTCTATTACATACCCGCTATGCGGATTTTCGGCGGCCAGCTTGCATATTTCAATGAACTTTTCCTTGTTGAAAGCCGTCACGTTTTCCGCCGTTGCAACATCCGGATCAAAATGCGCCAGCAACTCCTCGTCCGATACGGCCTTGGCTACCACCTTCGGCGTAACCGTAGGATACGGAACGGTAGTAAGGTCTTCTACATTTATCGTTGCCTCGGGCGAGGCTTCGGCGTTCGCTTCCTGCACGGGAGTCGGTTCGGTGGAAGCGAGTACATCCGTGTTTGCATTTGCGTTTGCATCGGCGCTTGCAAAAAGCGTGCAGGCGAGCGCAACGCAGCCCGCCGCCGCGGCAATGCCCAGCGTCCATGCGCCGATCTGTATATGCTTTTTATATTTTGCCATGCGCAGCGCCGTCTTCATGGCCTTCGCGCTCTGGTAGCGGTTCTGCGGCTCAAGCTGAGTGCAGCGGGCGGCAACGGCGTTGTATGCCTTTGCCTCCTCGCCGAAGCGCGCCATCAAAACGTGCAGCACCGTGCCCGCGGCGTATATATCCGTGCGCGCGTCGCTTTGGTTAAAGCCGTATTGCTCAGGCGCGGCATAGCCGCGGGTGCCTATCTGCTCCGTGTCGCACGGTTTGCCGTCCTTAAACAGCCTTGCCGCGCCAAGGTCGATGAGCTTCAATACGCCATCGTTTGAAATTATAATGTTTTCAGGCTTGATGTCCCTGTGCACCACGCAGGGCTGCATGGCATGCAGCGCGCCCATTGCGGCGCAAAGCTGCTCCATCCATTCTTCCGCCTGCGCAATGGTATATTTGCCCTCGTGAACTATATCCTCCAGCGTTTCGCCTTCGATATATTCATAATAGGCAAAGCATTCGCCTTCGTACTCTTCGGTTTCGTAAACCCTGGGCAGGTTCGCCTGCTCCACGCTTTTCAGCCGCTCATATACCCCCAGCAGTTCTGCGCGCAGCTTTTTTCTAACGGCAACCGTTCCCGTATCCGCGTCCTTTACCAGTGCAATATCGGGGCCTTTCAGATAGCCAATGGTATCGTAACATAAAAACATTGATTTTCACCGCCAAATCAGTTATTATTATGTATGGTTATTACAGCTATCATTATAATGTATGTAGTGGTGATTTGCAAATGGGTTCTACAACAAAAAGACTTTGCGACGCGCTGCTCAACGCGGACGACATAGATTCTTACTTCGATAAAAACGCCAGCCATATTGGCGTGGGCGTTGATTTGAGCGAATTTTTGGAAACCAAGCTGAAGGAAAGCGGACTTACACGTTCCGAGCTTTTCGCGCGCAGTTCAATAAACCCGTCCTATGGCTATCAGCTGCTTTCCGGCCTGCGCTCCCCCGCGCGTGATACGGCCATTCAGCTTGCGCTAGGGCTTTCCCTTGGCGTTGACGATACGCAGATACTGCTGCGCACGGCAAAGCTTGGCGCGCTTTACCCGCGGGACAGGCGGGACAGCATTATACTTTTCGCCATATCCAACGGCTTCACCCTGTCCCAAACGAACGAGCTGCTGTTCTCCCATTCGATGAACGGATTATCAAAGTAAACAAACTGTAATATTGATGACAAGTCGGGCTTATATGCTGTATAATAGCGTGTAAGCCCGTTTTGCGGCCTATACGAAAGAATTTGGAGGCGAACTGATTTGAGATATATCAAGCGGCTTTGCGCGGCGCTTGCCGCGGCAATGCTGATCACGCTCGTTGGCTGCAACGCGGCCGTAACAAGTCCCGTGCAGGGGGAAGAGGAACTGGTTGCCGTGCCGGAGCGCACGCATACGCCCGCACCCGTGCTTACCCCTGAGCCTACGCCGGAGCAGACGGCCGAGCCTGAGCCCACCGAGGAACCCACGCCCAGCCCCACGCCGGACGACGGGCTGCCGTATTATCTTTACGTCGAGAAGGGTTCTTTCACCCTGACCATATATGAAAAGGACGAAAACGGCGAATATACCAAGGTATTCAGAACATACCGCATAGCCCACGGCGGCAACAAGACACCCGCGGGAACATATACCCTTGGCGGGGAGGAAGCGCGCGAACGCTGGCACGATTTCCCCGACGGCGGCACCGTTCAGTACGCCACCCGCTACGAAGGCAGGCTGTATATCCATTCCCCGCTTTACGCAACAAGCGACCCAACGCAGATGTGGCCCAAGTATTATAACGGTGACCACGGCATAGGCCTTGAATCGACCGGCGGCTGCCTCAGGATGGTTACGGAAGCGAGCAAGTTCATATACGAAAACTGCCCCGAAGGCACCACGCTAAAAATAGTCAACGGCTCGCCCCTCGGCACCACCAGCGAGGATATCCCAAGCCGCAACGGCCTTAGGATAGACCCAACGGATTACGACACGCTCAGGGAAAAGGGCTACATCACGGACTGAGTTCACCCCGAAAGGAGGGCGCACCATGAAGCGAACAATAAAATTGGCCGCGGCAATGCTATCGCTCCTTTTCGCCGCGCTGTGCATGGGCGGGTGCTTCCCCGCGCCCGATACCAATACCGCGCCGCCCGTAAGCGTTGTTCCCACGGCGGAACCCACCGCGCAGCCCACGGAACCGCCCCTTCCCACGCCCACCGCAGAACCTACGCCCGACCCTACGCCCACACCGGAGCCGGTGTATTACAAATGCCGCGTGAACACGCTCAACTGCCGCAGCAGCGCAGACAAATCGAGCGACGCGAACATAGTTTGCCAAATATGGTACGAGGACAAAGGCCAATTTTTAGGCACGGAGGGCGAATTTACCCGCCTAAGGCTTGAGGATGGGCAGGAGGTATACTGCTACAGCGATTATCTTGTTGAACAAAGCGTGCAGCTTTACGCCTACCTTGCGCCCGAGACCGCGCAGAAGATAGACATTCCCACGGGGCAGCCCGTGTTTGAGGCGGACGGGGTCACGCCCGTTATGGTAAAGAACGAGCTTGTGGACATGCGGCTGTATCTTCCCGATGCGGTGTATGAACAGCTTTTCGCCACCGAGCGGAACATTACCGGCGCGCCGCTTTACTCCCGCGCCGTGCCGCTGATGCAGAAGGATACGCTTACCAAGCTTATGAAGGCATACGACCGCTTCAAGGCGGACGGATACACGCTTAAAGTATACGACGCATACAGGCCCATAAGCGTGCAGCGGATATTGTTTGCAATCGTTAAGAACAAGCATTGGATAGCCGACCCGAGCACCACCGCCAGCAACCATAACCGCGGCTGCGCAATAGATATGTCCCTTATAATAGACGCAACGGGAGAGGAGATAGAAACACCCACCCCCATGCACACGTTCACGGACGAATCCGCCCGCACCTGCAAAACATGGAGCGACACGGCCCGCGCCAACGTGGACTACATTACCGAAGTTATGGCCGAATGCGGCTTTAACCACATAAAAAGCGAATGGTGGCATTTTTCGGACACGGATTCAAAGAAGTTCATGACCACCGATATAGATCTCGGCAGCCTTACAATGCTGCCCAAGCAGGAGGAAACCAACCAATGAAGCTTAAATTTGACCGCAGCTATATACTGATAGCCGCAATAGCGCTGTGCCTTATAATGGCGGCCTGTTCGCCGAGCGGCACAAGCAGCGGCGATGCGCTTACCGGCGCATTTACCGACAAGGATCTTGGCATTGCAATAGGCGGCAAAACATATTACCTTAGGGAGGATTCAGCCGCGCTCATAGCCACCCTTGGCGACGGATATGAATACAGCGAAATGGTAAGCTGCGTTTACGACGGCAAGGATAAAACCTTTGCCTACGACGGCGTTACCGTAAGCACCGTTCCCGTTGACGGCAAGGACGTTACGGAGATGATAACCATTACCGGCGGCGATTACGCCACGCTGCGCGGCATAAAGCTAGGCAATACGCTGGACGAGGTTAAGGCGGCATACGGCGAAAAATGGTTCGACGACGGCTACCTTACCTATTCCATATCCGGCGACGAAACGGACATACATTCCGAACGCATACAGTTTGAATACAGCGGCGATACGGTTTCGCGCATATTCATCTATTCCCCCAGCTATTGATAACATATAGCAGCAGAGCATGGTATTCAGTTCCCCGACATTTATATTTCTGTTCTTCCCCGCGGTGTTCCTTACCTGCCTTTTAACAAGGCGCAGCGTAAAATGGAGCAACGCGGTGCTGCTTATATTCTCGCTGCTGTTCTATGCATGGGGGGAGCCCGTATATGTGCTGCTGATGGCGTTCACAACGCTTGTGTGCTACATATGCGCCCGCATGATAGCAAAGGGCAAAAACGTGCGGCTGAGCACGGCCGTTGCCGTAATTTGGGGCATAGGCACGCTTGTTGTGTTCAAATACACCGCCTTCTTGGTGCAGAGCTTCAATTCGCTTGCTCATCTTGCCGTTCCGGTGCCGAATATAGCGCTGCCTGTGGGCATATCGTTTTTCACGTTTCAGGCGATAAGCTATGTGCTGGACGTTAAGCGCGGGGATGCTGAGGCCGCGGCAAGCTATGCGGACGTGCTTTTGTACATTTCGCTTTTCCCGCAGCTTATAGCGGGGCCGATAGTGCGTTACAGCGACGTTGCGACGGAAATAAAGCAGCGCACCGTGACCACTGAGGATATTGCCGCGGGGCTTAGGCGTTTCTGCTTCGGCATGGGCAAAAAGGTGCTTATTGCAAACACGCTTGCCTACACGGCGGATAAGGTTTTCGCCTTGGACGGCGCGGCGATAAACGCGCCCATAGCATGGCTTGGCGCGGTATGCTATTTGATGCAGATATACTTTGACTTTTCCGGCTACAGCGACATGGCAATAGGCCTTGGCCGTGCATTCGGCTTCACATTCCGCGAAAACTTCATGTATCCCTATTGCGCCGCGTCCATGCAGGATTTCTGGCGCAGATGGCACATATCCCTTTCCACCTGGTTCAAAGAATATGTTTATATTCCCCTTGGCGGCAACCGGCGCGGCAAGCTGCGCACGGGGCTTAATAAGCTTATAGTTTTCCTGCTGACCGGCCTTTGGCACGGGGCAAGCTGGAACTTTGCCGTGTGGGGGCTTTACCACGGGGCGTTCCTTATGGCTGAAAGCTACGGCGCGCTGAAGCCAAACAGCTGGCCCAAGGCGCTCAGGCACATATATACGGTTATCGCCGTAACGGTCGGCTTTGTTATATTCCGCGCGGATACATTGGGCCAAGCATGGCTGATAATTTCAAAAATGTTCACCGGATGGACGTTTGACGCCGCGCTTAGCGCGCGCTTATCGCTGCTTTTAAGCCCGCTTTGCACAGCTGCGCTTATAGCGTCAGTTTTTGCCTGTATGCCTTATGTGAGCAGGATGGCAAGCCGGTATACGGTAAACCGCCAACGTTTCGGATATGCCGTATATTTGGCGGCATTCGCGCTGCTTGCGGTATGCATAGCCTGCCTTTCCACGGCGAGCTACAATCCGTTTATTTATTTCAGATTTTAAGGAGGCAGCAAGCATGAAAAAGGGATTTATGATAGCGTTCATTGCCGCCATACTAATAGCGTGCCTGCTGCCCGTAGGCGCGAATATATTGGGCTACACCGCCGTAAACCGCGAAAACCGCCCCCTTGCGCGGGAGCCGCAGATAGTTGACAGGGACGGGCTGAACCTTGAATTTCCAAGCGACTTTGACGATTACTGGCAGGATCATTTCGGCTTGAGGGAGGAGCTTGTAACTGCGTTCCACGCGGCCACGCTTGCCATATTCAACGATACCCTGAACGAAAAGGTAGTGGCAGGCAAGGACGGATTTTTGTTTTACAGCGAAACGCTTAACGATTATACCGGCCTTGAACCCATGAGCGATGCTGACATTCTGCGCGCGGCAAACGTTATCCGCCAAATAAGCGAATACGCCGAAGCAAACGGCGCAGAATTCGTATTCTCCATCGCACCTAATAAGAACACGATTTATCCCGAATATATGCCAAGCCGCATAAAGCGCACCGATGCCGCCGCAAACCGCACGCGGCTTTATGCCGCGCTGAGCGACGCCGGCGTTGACACGCTGGACTTTGCCACGCTTTTGATCGAGCATAAGGACGACGGTCTGCTTTATTATCAGCAGGACACGCATTGGAACCAGCGCGGCGCGCTTATTGCATACAACGCAATAATGAAGCTGATAATGAACGGCGAAGGCTACGAAACCTATTCAAGCGCCGTGCCGCATGACGAAACGGGCTACTATGGCGATCTGCACAACTTTGTTTTGCCGGCGGAACGATCCTCCCTGCCGTACCCCGAATACGGCATAGCGGCGAATTACACGCTTGACGAAGGCGCGCGCATGGAGCGGGACATGAACTTCGGCACAAGGAGCAGCGAAAATGCGGAAAAGTCGCTGCTTCTCTACCGCGATTCGTTTGGCGAGGCGCTTATACCGCTGCTTTCCACCAATCTTGGCCGCGCGATGTATTCGCAGGAGTTCCCGTATAACCTTGAGCTGAACGATGAAAGCTACGACATGATAACGATAGAGCTTGTTGAGCGGAACATTCCCAATCTGCTAACGGGCGCGCCGCTTATGCAGGCAAGCGAAAAGCAGCTCCCCGCGGACGCGGTAAGCGTAAGCTGCACTGCGAACACGCAGAAGCGTTCCGGCTTTACGCAGCTTTACGGCAGCATAGCAGCATACCCCGCCGCCGAGCGCATATATATTGAGGTTGCCTGCACGGACGGCGCAGTGCGCATATATGAAGCTTTCCCGGTAAACGATTCAGGCGACGCCGACCCCGCATGGGAGAGCGCATCGTGCTACATGCTGACGCTTCCCGCAGGAATCGAAGGCGAAGTTAGCGGAGCGTACATAGGCTGAAAAATCCACAATTTGATATGAATAACAACGCCCCTTTGCACAAAGGCTAACACAAAACCAAAGTGCAAAGGAGCGTTTTATTTATGGATAAAAAGAAGCACGGCCCGCGCAAGGGCTGCGTATACGAGGACATGACAAGCACCGTATCCGGCATGGAGTGCACCGGCCTTATGCCCACCCCGCCGCAGGACGAGGACGAGTACGAGGCTTATCAGGAGCTGCATGGCATGGAGGTGCCGAAGGAGTAGGTGGTCAGCTTTGGGACAAAAATTATAGAAACCAAAAGGCTCCCCCGCCGGGGAGCTGTCGAACGAAGTGAGACTGAGGGGTTGACGAAAACAAGAGCAGCCTCGATGCAACCCCTCCGTCCATTCGCTAACGCTCATGTCCACCTCCCCTTTCAGGGCAGGCTTTGGGCACCAATTAACCGTAGAGCGGCTAAGGGATTGCAAAAATGACAAAGCCGCCTACACCAGCCCCTCCCCCGCGTTCTTTATAAGCTTTCGCTTGGTAACGATATACATGCCTATCAGCACCGCCGTGGTTACCGCCCAGCTTATCGGGTAGGATACGAATATGCTGAATATGGTATGGTATTTCTGGAAAACGGTGGATATCCAGATTATTCTCAGTATGCATGCGCCGAACAGGCAAACTATCATAGGCGAGAAGGATTTGCCCATG
This sequence comes from bacterium, assembly GCA_963608365.1. Taxonomy (GTDB): domain Bacteria; phylum Bacillota; class Clostridia; order Christensenellales; family CAG-138; genus Phil1. The sequence continues at coordinate 8,471 of CAVDFM010000027.1, forward strand.
CCCCTCAGGGAGCCGGTAAACACTTCCATATTGCCGCAGATGAAATACAGCGCAACGACCGTGATAAGCCTTTCGCAGCCGTACGCTATAACCTCTGGATCGTCATTATAAAGCCCAAGGAGCTGATTGCGGAACAACACGGTTATTATGCCCGTTACCAGCCACGCAAGCGTTACCAATATGTTGCAGTAAAGGCATATGGGGCCGATGCGGTCGTATTTCTTCGCGCCCACGTTTTGGCTGGTGAACGTTACAGTCGCCTGAGAAAAGCTGTTTATGGCAATATACACAAAGCCTTCCAGGTTGGCCGCAGCCGAGCAGCCCGCCATTACCTGGGAGCCGAAGGAATTGACGGAGGACTGTATCAGCACGTTTGAAACGGAGAACAGCGCGCTCTGTATGCCCGCGGGCAGACCTATTTTGACCATCTCCGCAAGCTTATGGCCGTGTATTTTCATCTTTGCGGGGTAAAAATGCACGCTGCCGGGCGTATGCATAAGGCAGTTGACCACCAGCACCGCGGAAAGCACCTCGCTCGCAACGGTTGCGTACGCAACGCCGGCCACGCCCATATCAAAGCATATTACCGTAATAAGGTTCAGCGCAACGTTCAGCGCGCCTGATATTATAAGATAATAAAGCGGGCGCTTGGTGTCCCCCACCGCGCGCAGTATGCCCGCGCCGTAGTTATATATCATAAGCGCGGGAAGGCCGGCGAAGTATATCCTTAAATACTGCGCCGCAAGGTCTATAACGTCCTCCGGACTGCCCATCCATTCAAGGAAGGTGCGCGCCATGCAGAAGCCGAATATGCCTATCACAACGCCGGATATTACGCTGAACAGCATTGCTGTATGCACCGTATCGGCCACGGCGTCGAAATCCCGCGCGCCGAAGTACCGCGCAACGGTAACGTTTACGCCAAGGCTTATGCCGATAAACAGCGCGACCACCAAATTGACAAGCGAACCGGTCGAGCCGACCGCGGCCAGCGCCTGACTGCCGGCGAACTTGCCCGCCACCACCATATCCGCCGCATTATAAAGGCATTGCAGCACGCCCATTGCAATAACGGGCAATGAATATGTGAGCAGCATCTTAAAAAGCGGCCCGGTGGTCATATCCATTTCGTAGCTTTTATTATTCTTCTTCATACTCCTCCTAAGCGGGATAAATCCCGTAACATGGTATTATATCAAAGCAATGCGGAAAAGGGAAGCGGGAGTTTGGAATGATGTACCCAAAAGGCTCCCCGAACGGGGAGCTGGCAATACGCCGCAAGGCGGATTGACTGAGGGGTTGACGATACCCATGTGAGAGTCTTTCTTTTCCACCCCTCCGTCTGCTCGTTTCACTCGCATCCACCTCCCCTTTCAGGGCAGGCTTAATATTGGAGTTTGTATCGTACCCCAAAAGGCTCCCCGAACGGGGAGCTGGCACGGCGTAAGCCGTGACTGAGGGGTTGAGACAAACAAGAGTAGACTGAGGGGGACACCTCGCGCCACTTGACTTCTTTGAGCCATTCCCCTTTCGTCACGGCTTGCGCCGCGACACTTTCCCCGTAAACGGGGACAGCTTTTGGGCGGAGAAATCACGTTCAAAAAGGAGCGGTCACCCGCTCCTTTGCATCGCTTATCAGTTTAGTCCCTTTCCTTGCCCGCTATAACAACGGCTATCGCCATCGCCGCAAGCACGAGCAGCGCGCCTATGTAGCCCATGCCGCCGTCGCCGGTCTGCGGCAGGCCCACGGCCGCGGCCGTGTTGGTTATAACGGCGGTGCTGCCGTAATAATTCACCGTGCTTACATAGCCGTTAGGCACGTTCAGCTCGGCAACCGTCCACTTGCAGCCCGCTTCAAGGCCGCTCCAGGTGTGCCGCCAGCCGTTCGCCGCGCTCAGCACGGCCCTGCCGTCGTCCACGGTTTTGCCGAACATGGTAAGGCTGTACGGCGCGCCGTTGCGGTAAAGCTGAACGGTGATGCTGTCGTTGGTGTGCTTCTCGTTACCGTCGCTCCACTTTTTCTCAACGGTAAAGCTGTCGCTGACCTCTGCCGTGCCCTTGGTGTTCACGAAGTTTACGCTTACGGTATCGGTATTGGGTGCGTTCGTTGCCCACTTTGTTCCGGATACGCCGTTCACAACGGTGCTGTAACCCTTGCTATCCACTTCGGTTACAGTTACGGGCTTATTCCTGTCCGCAGCATTCATAATGTACAGGCTTTCGCCGTGCTTCAGCTTGAACCGCCCCGTTACCTTGTCCTCGCCGTCAACAGGGAATGCATCATAATCTTCGGCTTCAAAATCGTATATGCTGCCATCGGCAAGCATTTTGTATATCGCTGGGACAGCAGCGCCTATGGCCGGCGGAACGTTTACCTGCGCCGCAGCGTCCATGGAGTTCGCTATCGGGGGCTCATATTCTTCCTTAGGCATATAGAACGTTATCTCGAACTCAAATTCGTCGTTCGCGTTCGCGCCGCTGCCTTCAACGGTTTTGGAAATCACTATGTCGCATTCCGTGCGCTTTTTGTAATTATTATCTATAAACCGTTTTTCGCTTGCATATGGTTCTGTATATATCGTTTCAATGTCAGGCGCAGACAGCCTATATCCTTCCGGTATAATGGGGTCTATCTCTTCTATGGCGATCCATGTATATTGTGGCAGATTTTCAATGGTATAGCTTCCCAAGTGTATACCTTCTATACCGTCCCATTTAGCGGTGATGGAGAATTCGCCCTTTACACCATTCTCTACGGGATCGAGATCGTTCCAGTCTTTTATCTGATAATATTTGAAGTTGAACTTATACTCTTTGGTTTCATCAAGGCCATATACCCGCTTTATTATGACCAGCGTCATAGTTCCCGGCGCATCGGTATTCGGCGGCTCGATTTCGCCACCGATATCGGCCATGGCCGTAATTGGCACGAGCGCAATAAGCATCACCAGCGCAAGCAGTATGCCCATAAACTTAGTGTACTTCTTCATAGATTTTCCCCTTTCGCTTTTCAGTTTTAGGTTAAAAAAGTTGTTCATTCGCGCCGCTTCTGCGGCATTATAACATTGGTTTATACCATTACCCATAAGCATTTTAACATACTCCAAACCCATTGTACAGCCCAGAAAAAATATTTAGTTTGTCTAAATTTTTACGCAAAAAGCACCGCCTTTATGAGCAGTGCTTTGCATAAGCATATATTATGTTGTTTCGCGTTACAGCATCAATTCATACGTTCCGTCCACGGCTATGCCCGCTTCCTCCGCCGCCGAAACAAGCTGCTCGCGGCTTTCAACCGATGCGCGCCAACTCATGCCGCAGCCTGCGGTTATCTCCCGCGGCACGGGTATAAGCCTGCCTGGCAGGTCCTTAGCGGCGCACATGGCCTCCATTGCCATTGCGGCGGTAGTGGTATGGAACGTTATTATGAGCCAAAGCTTCTTCTCTCTCATTGTGCCAACTCCTTCACCGCGCGTATGGCCGCATCCACGTCATCTTCCGTATTATAATAGGCAAAGCTGAAGCGGACCGCACCCTGTTCCCGCGTGCCAAGCGCAATATGCATGCGCGGTGCGCAATGCGCGCCAGGACGCGTGGCTATGCCGTATTCCTCGCTCAATGCGTCCGAAATCTCGCCCGAGTCATAATCAGCAATATTCAGCGCCACTATCGCCGCGCGGTCGCGCGAAAAGTCGCCGTATACGGTAACGGTTGGTATATCCTTCACGCCTTCGTAAAAGCGGCGCATAAGCTTCTGCTCGTGCGCATGTATGGTTTCAACGCCCGTGTCCAATATGAACTGAACCGCCGAGTTCAGTCCCGCGATGCCGTGGCCGTTCAACGTGCCCGCTTCAAGGCGGGTCGGGTATTCTTCCGGCTGAGTTTTGCTGTATGACTGCACGCCGCTGCCGCCCACCTTGAACGGCCTTATCTCAACTCCATTCATTATGCACAGCCCGCCGGTGCCCTGCGGCCCCATAAGGCCCTTATGTCCCGTGAAGCACAGCACATCTATGCCCATGGCCTGCATATCTATGGGAATGCAGCCCGCCGACTGCGACGCATCAACTATCATAAGCGCGCCGTTCTGGTGCGCAAGCTTTGCTATGCGCGCAATGTCCAGCATGTTTCCGGTAAGGTTTGATGCATGGGTGCATACCACCGCGCGCGTTTTGGGCGTTATCAGCGAAGCAAGTTCCGCATAATCTATATTGCCCTGCCTGTCCGCCGCTGCAAAGCTAAGCTTAACGTTTCGCTCGGTCTCAAGCCGATACAGCGGCCTGAGTACGGAATTATGCTCAAGATCCGTGCTTACGACCGCGTCGCCTTCGCCTATAGTTCCTGATATGGCAATATTGAGCGCCTCGGTAGAGTTTGCTGTGAACACAACATGGTCCGCGCGGGGGCAGTTGAAAAGCTTTGCTATTCTTTCCCGCGCCGAATAAACCACCCGCGCGGCAGAAAGCGCCTCTTCATGCGTCCCGCGCGAGCAGTTGCCCATCGTGCCCATGGCTTTCACCACGGCGTCTATGACCTGCGGCGGCTTAACGAGCGTTGTGGCCGCATTGTCAAGATATATCACGGCTTGATGACCTTGCCCGCGGAGGCAAGCTTTTCAACTATGGTATACATATTGGTAACGCCGCCAACGGCCAGCTTATCGGTAAGGCCATAGAAATTGAGGCAGGTGCCGCAGGTGAGTATTTCAACGCCCTGTGCTTCCATGTTCTTCAGATCCTCAACTGAAACGGAGCCTTCGGTGGTCAGCTTCGCGCCGCCGTTATAGAAAAGCATAGTCTTGGGCAGGGTCTCGAGCTGGGACACGGCGAATATGAATCCCTTCATGAGCGTTTTGCCCAAATCGTCCGCGCCGCGGCCCATAATGTCCGTATCTATGGCAACTATGAAGTCCCCGCGGTTATCCACCGCGCAGTTTATGTCCGCCTCGCTCATTTCAACGGGGCCTTCCACCTGCATGGTTATCTTATAAAGCTCCTCGCCCAGCTTTTCGCTGCTGTGCTTCAGATTTTTGCTGTTTGCAAGGCGGGTCAGGTTCTGGATAGCTATTTCGTTATCCACCTGCACCTCAAGCGTGCCGGCTTCCTTAAATTCCTTCAGCGCCTTGGTCGCCTTTACCACGGGTACGGGGCACTGATCGCCCACAGCATTGATCTTTACGTTTGCCATTTTCATTTCCTCCTATTTATTGCTTGACCGAGTCAAGTTTTTTTACAAAAATTTCCTGCGCGAACATTGCCGCGCCTATCGCGCCCGCGTAACGCGCAAGCGGCGCGCTTATAACCTCCGTGCCAAGCTTTTGGCTCAGCATGTCTATAACAAAGGGCGTTTCGCACAGCCCGCCGGTAAGGTATACCCTGCCGCCCGCGCCAAGCTGGCCCATCTGCCCCTTCACCTTCGTGGCAATGGATTCAACTATGCCGTAGGCAATGTCCGCTTTGTCCGTTCCGCGGCCGATAAGGCTTACCACTTCCGATTCCGCAAACACGGTGCACATGCTGGATATGCTTACGTGGTTTTTGCTCTCCCGCCCCAATTCGCACATTTCGTTTAGCCCAACGCCAAGCACCCCCGCCATTATTTCAAGAAAGCGGCCTGTTCCGGCGGAGCATTTATCGTTCATTATAAAGTTGCGCACCGTCCCGCGCTCGGTTTCTATTATCTTCGTATCCTGCCCGCCTATGTCTATCAGCGTGAACGCATCGTCGTTAAAAAGATAATACGCTCCCTTACCGTGGCAGGAAATCTCGGTCACTTTTTTGTCTGCAAACGGAATGGCCTGCCTGCCGTAGCCCGTGGACACGATGAGCATATCCTCCCGCGCGAAGCCGTCCTTTGCAAGTTCGTCTATAAGCCCCTTCGCCGTTTCCACGCAGTTCCAGCCCGTGGGCACAACTTTTTTATATGCAATGGCCCCGCCCTCGTCAAGCACGATAAGCTTGGTGCAGGTGGAGCCCATGTCTATACCCGTAAAATACATGGCTTCTCCCTTTCGCCGCTATTTTTACCCATATGCCGATATTATAGCAAACCTTTGCCGCATAAAACAGCAATCTCTGTCAAAATGAATAGTAAGCCGTTAACATCAGTTTTTTAGATGATAGTTTATCGTTTGTAATTTTCAAACTCTCCCCTGTGCTGCATAAAAAATTCATACAGCGCGCGTATGTTCGCCATGTCTGTCCAATGCACGGGATGCACAGGGAACGCATCCATATCATAAACCTTTGCCCCCTTGAGCGACAGCATGAACGGCGAATGGGAGGATATTATGAATTGGCAGTTATAGAACCGTGCCGCGTTTTCAATATATTCCGCCAGCTTTTTCTGTGATTCGGTGCTCAGGCTGTTTTCAGGCTCGTCCACCAGATACAGGCTGTTTTCGTCTATCTTATCGGTAAAGAACAGCAGCGCGCTTTCCCCGTTTGAGTGCGCGCGCACGTTGTGCATAAGGCTGGAACGCACATATGCGCTCTGCGTCATGCGGCGGCGCTTATTCTGCTGCACAAGCTCGGCATAATCATCCATGCTGCGCACGCGCAGCGGCTTTGCGTCGGGCGAACGTTCCTTCAGCCATTCCGTAAAAAGCTCCTCCCGCCTTTCGTCTATGCCGTCGTTAAGGCTGCGTATATTGAATATGAAGTCAAACACATCGTCGCTGGTGATTATTTCCGCATTAATTTCCTCCCCCGCGCGCGGGTCGAGTTCGAAGCTGCACATATCAACGTATTCTTCAAAGAATGCGCTGGAGTTATACGGCGACGTACGCTTCGCTTTAAGCGCCTGCGCCATTATGTTGAGCGCAGTAGTCTTGCCCGATCCGTTGCCGCCGGAAAGTATCGTCACCGGTTCAAATTCAAGGCGCGTAAGCCCCTTATGCGGGAATATATCGAACGGATACGCCGTTGAGTAGCAGGTGCGCCTGAGCGCGATAAAAAAATCCTCCTCCCGCTCCTTTGGCAGGAACGAGAAATTCTTCAAATAAAGCATCGGCCTTCTCCTTATGCGGCAATAGGTGAATATAGTATAGCATGCTTCATATATATCAGGTATGGGTAAAATAAGGCTTAATACTGAAAAGATAACAAGGCTTGGGCTTATCGCGCTCGCAATATCGCTTTTTGTGCTGATGCTGCGCGGATGCGCCATAGCGCACGGCGGCGATGACAGCGGCAGCGATGCGCCCGAAGCTGACGGCGGCGACGCGACCGTGAGCATATACGATGCCGACACGGACAAGGTGTATTCGCTGCCGCTTGAGGAATACGTTCTGCGCGTCACGGCGGCGGAAATGCCCGCAAGCTTCGCGGAGGAGGCGTTGAAGGCGCAATCCGTTGCCGCGCGGACATATACCGCACGAAAGATGGCCTCTCTCGGCGGCAAGCCATGCGGCAAGGGCGGCGCGGACGTATGCACGGACAGCACCTGCTGCCAGGCATACCGCACTCGGGAGGAGCTTTCCGAAAAGTGGGGCAACTCAGCGGACATGTACTTCGATAAGCTAAGCGACGCCGTATCGGCCACGCGCGGCATTATATTGACATACAACGGCAAACCCATAGAGGCGCTTTTCCACTCCTCCTCCGGCGGCATGACGGAGGACGCAGCAAACGTTTTCGGCGGGGACGCGCCGTATCTTAAAAGCGTGTCAAGCCCGGGCGAGGAAGGCTTTTCGCATTACAGCGCCACGGTATCCTTCACCCGCAAGCAGTTTGCAAACGCCGTAAACGCGGCGATAAAGGGCGCGGATATATCAAAGAACAAGCTTGAGGATCAGGTGAAGATACTTTCAAAAAGCGAAAGCGGCCGCGTGACAAAGCTTCAGCTTGGCAGCAAAACCGTTACCGGGCGCGAGCTTAGGCGGGCATTGGGGCTGAACAGCACCGCGTTCACAATAGAGATATCGCCCGAGCGCGTCATCGTATCCACCCGCGGCTACGGCCACGGCGTTGGCATGAGCCAATACGGCGCGGAGGCAATGGCCCAGCGCGGCGCGGATTATAAAGAAATACTGCTGCATTATTATACCGGCGCCGAGATAGAGACTATCGACTTAGGGAGAATAAAATGATACTATATATTTATGAACAGACTTTCCATAACAGCAGACGCTTCCCTTTGCGGCAGGACGGCAGAAAGCGTGATAACGCATGAGCTTATGGCGTCGGACACATATCTTAGGCGGCTAAAGACGCTGCCGCTCGGCATAAGCGTAAACGGTGCGCACGCGCGCAGCACATACCGGCTTGCCTTGGGCGACGTGCTCAGCATTCAGCTCAGCGACCCCGAAGAAGGCCGCCCTGACGGCAAAGCGGCAAAGCTTGATATTTTATATGAAGATGAGTGGCTCGTTATTATAAACAAACCTGCGGGCATGGCCGTGCATTCTTCCACCAATGAGCCGGATATGGACACGGTTGAGGATGCGCTCTACGCCTATCTTCCGCGTGACGAGCG
>CAVDFM010000028.1:0-2722 GCA_963608365.1 bacterium
GCTTTCCTTTTTTTTTTTTTTTTCCGACCAAAAATTATATAAATAATCTCATTTTCGCCATGACACGGCAGCCAATCTTGCACAAATCCTATTGAATCTTCAGTATAATTATACGTATATATTGCATATATATGCCGTGTTATATGCATTCGCCATTACCCATGCTTCTGTCGGTATAAGTAATTTAATTGGCCGTTTTGGCCTTCTGCGTACAAATGCATAGTGCCATGCATATATGCGCTTCTGTTCAAGCCGATTTTGCTTCGCCGTATGCCGCAGCAGAGCAGCAGAGCGCACTTTCAGGGTTTCAAACAAATATTTATGCGTATTTTATGCATAATATTCCAATTTATATATTTACATTTGCCGTGTTTAGGACTATAATCGCGTTATCAGCCACATTGTGCGGTGTATTTTTATTTATGAAGGGGTCAATGCATATGAATAAGAACGATGCTTTGAATATTATCGATGCCAAGGCGGGCATGCTCTGCGCCGCTTCGGATGAAATATGGGGCCTGGCGGAGCTTTCGCTGCAGGAATACGGTTCGGAGAAGCTGTATGAGCAGCTTCTTATAAAAGAAGGCTTCACCGTGCAGCATGGCCTTTGCTCAATAGAAACCGCCGTCACCGGCACATATGGCAGCGGCCATCCCGTAATAGGCATACTTGCCGAATACGATGCGCTATCCGGTCTCAGCCAGCAGGGCGGCGCAACGGAGAAGAAGCCCGTCCCCGGCAATCCGAACGGGCACGGCTGCGGACACAATCTGCTGGGCGTCGGTGCGCTCGGCGCGGCTATAGCCATAAAGGAATATTTGAAAGCCACAGGCAAGAGCGGCACGGTGATATTCTATGGCTGTCCCGGCGAAGAGGGCGGCGCGGCAAAGGCATTTTTTGCCCGCGAAAACGAATGGACAAAGCTTGACGCCGCGCTCACATGGCACCCCGATGACGTGAACCAGGTGGTCACCGGCAGCAATATGGCCTGCATACAGAAGGAATACATCTTTTCCGGTGTAGCGTCCCATGCGGCAGGCGCACCGGAGTTGGGGCGCAGCGCGCTTGACGCGGCGGAGCTGATGAACATAGGTGTGCAGTTTTTGCGCGAGCATATGAGCAAGAACGCAAGCGTGCATTATGCCTTTACCGATGCGGGCGGAGTATCGCCAAACGTGGTGCAGTCCAAAGCCAAGGTGCTTTATATGATACGTGAAGCCACCGTGCAGGAAGCGGTCAAGCTTGAAGCGCGCGTTGACAAGATAGCCCAGGGCGCGGCGCTGATGACCGAAACGCAGCTTTCCACCCGTTTCATAGACGGCACCGCCAATCCCCTGCCGCTTAAAACGATGGAGCAGCTGCTTTATAAAAACTTTGCTCAGGTAGCCCTTCCCGAATATACCGAAGAGGAATGGGCCTATGCCGCCGCGCTGAAGAATACATACGAATCCGCGGGGCTTCCCGGCTACGCCGCCAAGTTTGACGAGGATATTGCCAAATTTGTTGACAAAGCCACCGATGGCGGCAAGCGCGCTCTGAACGATTTCCTTATGCCGCTGTATCATTCTTCCGTAACGCTGCCGGGTTCTACCGACGTGGGCGACGTAAGCTGGCAAACACCGACCGGACAGATAAACTGCGTCACCGCGCCCAGCATGGTTCCGGGCCATTCGTGGCAAATGGTTTCCGCCGGCACAACAGGCATTGCGCACAAGGGTATGCTCACCGCCGCTAAAGTGCTTGCCGCCACCGCAATAGACATTATAGACGATCCGGCGCTGCTGCCTCCCATCCGCGCCGAATTTGAACGCGCATCAAGCGCAGGCTATGTTTGCCCCATTCCAAAGGACGCAAAGCCGGAAATAGTATAAAGGCGGGTCTCCCCCGCCTTTTCTTCATTATTATAATATATGTGATTATAAGCTTAAAGCTCGATCAGCTCGTACTCCCTTGAACCGTAACCAAGCTCCGCTGCGGCTTCTATCGTATGCACGCCGTTGCGGCTTTCCACGCGCTCTATAAAGTGCGCCTTGCCGGGGTCGTCGCATGCATAAACCTTATCTATGCATGCCTGATCTATCGCTATCGGGTCAAGCGAAGCCATTATGCCCATATCCGCAAGGCACGGATCCTCCGCCACGGCGCAGCAGTCGCAGTCAACGGACATATTCTTCATAACGTTTATAAACGCCATATTGCCCTTGAAGTATTTCACTACTGCTCCGGCTGAATCTGCCATTGATTCAAGGAAAGCATCATGATCCGCCGTCCATATGTCTTCCGGTTTGCCCGCGCCGTGAATATACGCTTTGCCATAGGACGATGCGCAGCCTATCGAAAGCTGTTTCAGCGCACCGCCGAAGCCACCCATTGGATGCCCCTTAAAGTGGGACAGCACAAGCATTGAACCATAATTGGCCATATTTTTGCCGACGTAGTCTTTGTTTATGCGCTTGCCGTCGGGGATGTCCAGTACCATGTCCGGTCCTTCGCCATCCATTATATCCACGGCGAAATTTTCGCTCCAGCCATGCTTTTCCATGGTTGCGCGGTGCTTTTCGGTGGTGTTACGCTCGCCTTCATAGGCCGTGTTGCATTCAACAACGGTGCCGTTCACTTCTGCAATCATAGGCTTCCAGAAATCCGGTCCAAGGAAATTCTGGTTGCCCTGCTCTCCGGAATGCACCTTAACAGCCACCTTGCCCGGCAATTCCTTGTTCAG
>CAVDFM010000028.1:2732-3648 GCA_963608365.1 bacterium
AAAAAGCTCGACCACCTTTTCCGGCGTTATCTCTTTTGAAAAGAATACTTTAGCTTTCATGTTTTCCTCCTTTATTACCATTTGTTCCAATGTACCCTGCCTTCATCGTAGCGGCTTTCCCGCGGCGCGGTTATATCATCCTTAGGGTATCCCAATGCAATTATTGAATGCGGAACTATGCTCTCCGGCAGGCCGAAAAGCTCCTTTTGCTTTTCAACGCGGTCCATCTGCGGCCATGTTCCAAGCCACACCGCACCTATCCCCAGCGCTTGCGCGCATATGCTTATATTTTCAGCCGCTATTGCTCCGTCTATTATCCAGTAATCCTTCGCCCGCTCAAACGCGCGCCGCATATCGCCGCATACCAATATGCCTGCTGCGGCTTCCTTCAGCGGCTGCGCCGGCCTGCCGTTCGCGTCCGCCATTTTGTCCAGCGTTTCGCGCTCCGTCACCACTATAAATGCCCAATCCCTAGAATTTACGCAGCTCGGTCCGCTCATCGCCGCTTCTAGTATCGTGTGCAGCTTATCATCCTCTATCGGCCTGTCCTCAAAATGCCGCGTGCTCCTGCGGGTAAAAATTGCGGTTAGCGTGTCCATTCTCGCACGTCTCCTTTCTTTGCTCCATTTACGGTATTATCCGTCTGTTCGTCCTCTTTATCCTCGTTTTTCCAAAGCATATAGTTTCTCGGATGTACCTCGTCCACTTTATTCAATATGGTAACAGACAGATATAGTTTAATATATAGATAAACATCGCTGAAATCAAGCCCAAAATAGTCCTCCAGCTTTTGTATCTTTTGATACACGGTGTTCCTATGGTAATGCATTATTTCAGCCGTGCGTTTCACGGAATAATTAGCGTATATATAAATACCGAGAAAGTTCAGATAATCCGTGTTGTATTTACGGTCGTA
>CAVDFM010000028.1:3749-8301 GCA_963608365.1 bacterium
GCTATGCGTTATGCAGAAATCCGCAAGATATGTAATTACGCCGTCCGCAAAAGCATATATAGTTGCATCCAGCCCTATGCTGGTTATCATCTGCGCAGCGCATATAGCCTGCCGCAATGCATCCGAAAGCGTGGTTATATCAAAAAAGCCATAGCTTAGCCCGGCAATCATCTTTTTCTTTTTCAAATATATTGCAAGTTCTTTAAGATCAGCTACGCCTATCTCCTCCCGCCAGGAAGAGCCGATTATTCCCACATAGTAGTTTTCATAAAAATATATGTCCGATTTGAGCATCGCTTCCAGCCTGTTCAGCTCCCTGTTTGAAAACGTTTCATTGTTGCGGCGTATGGCAACGACATAATACTTTTCCCGCTCCCGCCAGCCTGTGTCAAGTAGCTGCTTCTTTATTATATCCGGATGCTTCGGCGCACCGTAAAACAGGCCGGATATAAGCCTTTCCCTTGCGCCGGGCCGCCTGCCTTTGCCTTTATCCGGCCGCTTTGTGGTATTGAACACGGTGCATATTTCCCTTACAAATTCCATGTCCAACACTTTCTGGAACTCGTTTTCCTTTTCCACCACTATTATGAAACCCGTGCGGTTTTCACCGTAGCTATATTGGCTCATCAAAAAGCGACAAGGGATATTCTCGTCAGGCCCAAGGAACAGCGCACTCATTCTGTTCAGGCTGTTCGTAAGCTGAGCGCGATCTATCGCCAGCAGCCACGCGAATTCTTCGCGCGATTCAAAGCCCCTCCACAGCACGGGAGCATAATCCGAATTCAGGAATATCACCGGATTTTTCATTATTGCGCGACATGCGTCTGCTTCAAAAGAAACACTGTTATCGCTCTGCACGGCGCTGCGCAATTCATCAAGCGACGCCCTGCGGTTTGCATAATCTATCATTATGCCCTGCGCTGCCGTGAACACCTCTCTTTTTGCGCACAGCATACATACGTTCCCGCCGATATTTTGCGGCATGTTTTCGGCCCAGTATATCATACTGCTTACCGGCGCGGCATTTGTGCTGTATTCCGTTATGAATACGGCATTAACATCCTCCGGTCCGGAATAATTATATCTATATCCTTTAGCGATAAGTACAGCAAGCAGAGTCCGTATCAGCATAAGCCCTCCACAGCATCTTTATTAAGGTTATTAAACCAGATTTTTCAGTCTAAATCAATAGTTTTCCCAAAAGAAGACTAAGCCGCAAGTCATTGCGGCTTTCGTCTCCATGCAATTAATTAAAAGAAGGTCTGTTGACTGATATCCGTTGAAATCGCCTTCAATGCGCGCTCAATGAAGTTCCTGCGCATTTTCTTTTGCTCAGCCATAGGCAGATCAACATCGCTGAGTGGGTTGGTTATGGCAACGCCGTGTATTATGCGGCAGCTGCCTATGCTCTGGGCAACAGGGCTCATGTTGGTTATGTGTGCCGTAGGTATGCCCGCCTTCTCAAGTTCCTTTACCATCGTTGCGCCGCAACGTGTGCAGGATCCTCAGGTCGATGTCATTATTACCGCGTTAACATGGGCCGCTTTAAGGGCGTTAGCAATTTCTCCGCCCATGCGGCGGGCTTCCTTAACTATTGTAAGGTTACCCGTAGTAACTATCATCTTTTCATATAGGGAGCCTATCTCGCCCTCCCTCTCCAGTTCCTTATAGGTAGAAAGGGGAACCTGAACTTCGGGATCTTCGTTAACGCGATTAGTGCTGAAACCGCCGTGCACGGAATACCATTCGCCATTTTTGAAGGAATCGAGCTTAGATATATCGTACTCAAGCCATACGGACGCCGTGCCTGAAGGAAGCCTGTCCGGATTTCCGTAAGGCACAAGACTGCCGGTGGTTATGATAGCAATCTTGGCTGTCTTGGGATCAACTCCCTTGGCGGGAACAACCGTGTCGCTCAGCTCTATCGGGAACTCCGTTTCATACGGCTGTCCATTTATCTTCTTTATGAGCATATCGACCGCCCTGTCATACGGCGTATCATCGCACTTAACGTCGCGCCTGTCGCCATGGGGGAAGTAGCCTTCCACACTGGCCCAAAGTATCTCTTCGCCGGATGCTATCTTGTCCGCCATACGGGCCATCTCGCCAGCATCGTGGCGCATCTTTGCGGAGCTCTTATTGCCCTGCATAATGTATATGGGCGCGGTTTTATATGTATCCACGCCGGGGTTCTCCTGATTCATGCAGGTGACCGCGGGCACATTATAGCGCTCGTGAACGTATTTACATATTTCGCCGCAGCTCATGCCGTATCGGCCGGACTGGAACGCCGGACCCGCCAGCAGCATATCAAATTCCTTGCCTTCAAGGAACTTGTCTATGCGCGCTATGGCCTCATCCCTGTGACCGGTCATAAAATTGTCGCCGCAGATAAGCGTATGTGTTATCTGCACGTTCTTCATTGCAGCGTTAAGCGCAAGTCCGGGGCCTACGGTGCCTTCCATTACGGAGGGTTCATAATCTGCGGCATCCTCGCCGCCAACACCGCCGAAGAACTGGTTGATGTATAATATCGCTTTTTTCATATGGCACTAACCTCTCAATATTCCCTTACTCTGCGCTTGAGCCAGCCGGACGGATTGCCGCCGATAGCCAAAGCAAACGTATTGACCACTATTGAACCATCGTCCTGCAGGCTGGGGCCGTATTTATCGTGCTGAGTCCATGCGCCGTAGTAATAATCGCGTATAAGCGACTGTTCATCGCCTATAACGGTGTCAAGCTTGGGCAGATGAACAACGGTGCTGGTATCGCCCGTTGTGACGATGGCGTCCGCCTTACCGTCCACAAGCATCTTGCCCGCATGTTCAACGAACAAGCCAACCGTCTTTATCCCGCGGTTTTCAAGCTCCACAAGGTTATAGAATTCGTCAACGTCAACATTGGATCCGCCGCCGTATTCGCATACTATTGCGGCGTCCACACCAAGCATTTCGGCTATTTCAGCCGTCCTTATCTTGTTGCGCTGCTTCATTTCAGCTGAAACATCTGCGGGCACCAATACAACGCCCTTAAAGTCTATCGTCTTGCCGTGTTCAGCATACAGTCGTTTAATTATCGGCAGGTTGCCCATGCTGTATGTTGTTATCGACTGGCCATGGAGACCCATGCCGCCGAGGAGGAAGCCGTCCAAAAGTTCATTGGGGTGAACCAGCGTGGACATCATATTGTGGCAATCGCGGCCCGCAAACAGATCGTTTATGCCGTTGTCAAGCTGGCTTATGACCGTCATGGCAAATATGACCTTTGGCAGATTTTTACCGCCCTCCTGCTCCACCTTTTCTTCAAGGCAGTATTCTTCAACGCTGTCCGGCTGCATGCCTTCAAGCGTTTTGCCAAGGTATTCCGCCATATAATGGGCGGCTCTCCTGAATTCATCCTCCTCGCGCAAAGTCAAATCAAGCTCTTTTTCGTTCGTGCGCTCGGCGTATATCACAAGGTTGGTCGTTGTGGAGAAGTAGCAATACTCTGCGCCCGGGCCGCCCATATCCAGCACGCCGTCACCCATGCTTGAATATTTGCCAACGGATAGCACGGCTATGTTTTTCATTGCATATAAGGTCCCGTTGCCGCATTCGCTCACAGGTCCCGTGTAACCTGGGTACAAGCATCGCCCATCCGGTCTGAACCGCGGTTCGGTCGCGTCCTTAACGGGCAGTATACGCACGCTGTCGCCGGGGTGGACTATGTGCAGCTTTATATTTTTCAGTTTGCCTTCGGGATTTATTATCTCCGAAGCCTTAGCCTCGTTCACGTACAGGATACCGTCTTTATATTCCGTCTTTTCACCAAAACGGATATCCTGCACATTAAAGTTTCCAATAGTTAATTTCTTCATTTTCTCTTCCTCAACAGAATCGTTTTGCTCCGCATTAACCCACGTTGCCGGACGCTATGGCGGCATCTATATTTTCCTGAGAGCATTCAGGGTTAAAGAATACATCAACATGCTCCTTTGGCATCGCAGGCGTAAGCAAAGACACCACTACCAGCAGTATGAAGGACACTACCGTGCCGGGCACGAAAGAATGCACTATGCTGGTAAGGCCTGCCAGATACCATACTATGGATACTACCGAGCCGCCTATTATCGCCGCAAAGCAACCGGGCTTGGTTGCACGCTTCCAGTAAAGACCAAGCAGCAGCGGGGCGGTGAATGCCGCGCCCATCACGCCTGCAGACATGGTGGAAAGCGACCAAATGAAATCGGGCGGGTATATAGCTCCGATAACAACTATCGCAAGCACTATACCGGTAACTATGCGGGATACCTTTATGGACTTCTTTCCGTCGGCCACCTTGCCGGTCTTGGCGGAAGTGTAGTCCTCATATATATCTTTGGCAACGGATGAAGCTGAAGTAAGTATCAATGCACATACGGTAGAAAGACCGGCTGCAAGTATGCCGCATATGAACAGGCCTGATACAAACTTGCTTGTATGATCCGACACCAGTACGGGCACTATCATATCGCTGTTTTCAAATGGAACGCCGTTGTACAGCACAAACGCGCTACCGCCCATAAGGATTA
>CAVDFM010000028.1:8311-16869 GCA_963608365.1 bacterium
TATGACAGACACACGCATGACCGTACCGACAGTCCTTGAATCCTTAAGACCCATGAACTTGGTTATAAGCTGGGGCTGACCGAATGATATGAACGCCCATACGCCCGCCCAGCTGAACAGCGTGCCGAATGACATGCCGGAGCTTGCAGTAACATGGGTGGGATTTATCGCCTTCATTGTGCTTACGATATTGCTCACGCCACCAGCTTTAATAGTAACTATTATCGCAACGACCAAGCAGGATACAGCAATGGTGATGCCCTGGATTATGTCGGTCGTGGCAACTCCCCAGTATCCGGCCGTTACCAGATACAGGAACACGACCGCGGCAATTATAAGCACGCCTATAACATAGGGTATGTTGGCAATGCTGGTCATGGTGTTGGCTATACCGTTCATGGCTGATATGGCGTAAGGTATCATCATTACTGCCACAAGGGTGCCGCAAAGTATCCTGAATTTATTGGACTTGTATCTTACTGCCAAGAAGCCGGACAATGATACTACGTTCAGCCGTTCGGACAATGCGCGCATCTTCGGCGCAAATGCCACAAATATGACTATTGTGCACATGAGCACGCTGAATGCCATTTCAAACCCGGCGTAGCCCAAGCCATAGTTATAATACATGGGCGGATCGCCTATTATCGCAACCGTGCTGACGTATGCCGCCGCGTATGAAAGCGCCGTAGCCACAGGGCCTACTTCTCTTCCGCCTACCCAGAAATCGTCGCTGGATTTTACCTTTTTGCTCATATATAAGCCGATTGCGACATCTGTAACCATCCGATTTGCATATCGTTTCCTCCTTATTTTCTTCTTTTCAAATTCCTTCCGCAGAAATAAGCGCTATCATTTCTTCTGCTTTTTATTAAAAGACCAATAGTATTCCGATTTCTTCTTCCACCATTTAGAATGCAGTATCACTTCCGCGATGATTGGGCATCCAATAATGGCGAAAATGAAGTATGCCGCCGTAGACCAAGGTAAGCCAAAAGGTCCCATATTGTTGCTCCTTCCTGTTATTGTTTTTTTCGATTCGAATCGTTTTATTATGATTATTCTAAATTGAATGTGACATGATTAGCAATGTGCAAACACCAATGAAACATTGGCAAATAATGTGCAGATAAAACAAAACCCGCGCCGGACATGCATACAAGCGTATTCTGTCCGGCGCCAAACCAAACGAAATGGAGGAATAGAAACCGATTTATTTGTTTGTGAGCGCTGCAAAGCGCCTTTCGCCCGCCACGCGCAGCACAAGCGCCGCGCCAACGGCGCACAGCCACACAAACGGCCATATGCCGCCGCAGTTTGTAAGCGCAAGCACTATCTCGCCGGCAGCTACCGCAATAGCAAACGGCAGCGCGCGGCGTATGGCTGTGCGCACAATATCGCCATGCATAGGCGCAGCATTGGGACGGAACGTAAGCATGAACGCAGGGATGGCCTCAAACAGCGCAGAATATATGCTTATTTGCAGCGGTGTAAACGGATACTGCCGCCCCGTCAGCGCGCATATGAGCGAAAGTATGAACGTGAAGCATGTTTTCGTCAAAAACAGCGCAGCCACGCGGCTTATATTGTTTATCACTCTGCGCCCTTCGCTCACCACTCCCGGCAGCAACGCAAAGCTGTTATCCATCAGCACAAGCTTTGCCGAGCGCCGCGCAGCATCGCATCCTGATGCCATTGCTATGCCGCAGTCCGCCTGATGTATAGCAAGCACGTCGTTCACCCCGTCGCCTACGAAGCCTACAGTGTGTCCATCCGCCTGCAATGCTTTCACAAGCGCCAGCTTTTGCTCCGGCATCATGCGGCAAAAGGCCGAGTATTCGTCAAGCACATCAACATAATCTATGTCCGATTCCAGCGCACTTGCATCGCACACATCACGCCCCAGCCCCGCAGCCTCTGCTACCTTGCCGACTGCTTCCGCGCTGTCTCCGGAAAAGAGCATAAGCTTTACACCCTGCTTTTTGAAATATTCAAGCGCCGCCGGGCTTTCGGGCCGTATACGTCCGGTTTCATCGGTAAGCGTGCCCGTTTTGTCCATGCACAGCACGTCCACCCGCGCAAGCGACTCTATGGCATACAGCTCCTGCACAAGCGTCTGTTTTTTGCCAAGCCTTATAACGCCAACCGCCAGCGATACGCTCGTCAGCAGCACAAGTCCTTTTGGCAGCAGTCCCAGCAGCGCCGCGCTTGCCGTCACCACGGATTCCTTCAGCGGCAGAGCCGCCGCAAAGTAGCTTTCATAGAACAGCACCGCGCCGAGCGGCACTATGAAATAGCTTGTAAAGCGCACTATTTTGTTGAGCGAGGCAAGTATTATGGACGAATTGCCTTTCAGCTTTTTCGCTTCTTTGGCAATGGTGTTGGCGTAGCATGAGTCACCCACTCTGTCCGCCTTTGCAATGCAGCTGCCGCTCATAACAAAGCTGCCGGAAAGCAGCTTATCGCCTTCGCCCTTTCTTATGGGCACGGATTCGCCTGTCAGCAGCGCCTCGTTTGCGAATATTTCGCCGCTTACAACGTGCGCATCGGCGCATATCTCCATGCCCTTGCCAAGGCGGAACATATCGCCGCGCTTTAGTTCTTCCGGCTTTATGGTGCTATCCGCGCCGTTTCGCACAACCGTTACGCTTGGCGCAGTAAGCAGCGACAGCTTTTCAACTATCTTTGTGGAACGCACGTCCTGCACAATACCTATCAATATGTTGCACAGTATCACCCCAAGGTACAGCAGATTTTCGTATGCGCCCACAGCCGCAAGGCATATGCCTATCGCAAAATTAAACGCATTGAACAGCGTGAAAACATGGCGTGCTATTATGCGTGGCACGCTTGCGCCTATGCTATCCTTATCTTTGCTCATGCTCCCCCTCCTTGCGCTTTTCATCGTGCCTGAATATGCTTACTGCCGTGAATATGCCGTTGGCTATGCTTACTATGCAGAATATCAGCAGCAGATAATCGCTCTGGTCGCTCCCTAAGAAGTCCATATACGGATTGAACCGGTCTATTATGAACAGCACAAGGAATACGATCCCCATAACTATCGATCCGTGCACCAAGAGCGTGCGTATGCTATGCCTTTTCATTATCAGTTCTCCCCAAAGTATATAATGTCGCTGGACTGCCTGCCGCCCTTATATGGCTTGTTCACAAGCTCGCCTTGGAATATCATCTCCGCCGTTGCGCCGCCGTCAAGGTTGAACGCATATTTGCAACCAAGACTTTCAAACAGGGCTGATAGTTCAACAAGCGTCATCCCGTCCGAATATCCTGGCTGCCTGCCGTCCACGGTAACGAAGCAATAATGCCCCGGTTCATAGTAGCCCATTGCGTTGCGCGGGTTTTTGCCCTTTATTGCGCTGTCTATCGAATCAAGCGCTTTGCCGTCCTTCAAAAGCAGCGGCCCAAAGCCCCACGCCTGCCATACTCCGCCGTTTAGAAGCGCATTTATATCCACGTCGCTCTGGGCAAATGTTTCCATGGCGCCGTCGGTATACAGCACGCATACGTCGCTGTTCACCGTGTCGCGATAAAGATCGCCGTTGCGTATTACCATGCCCTTGTCGCGCGCGCCGCAGTAGTCGCCCGATATGGCGAATACGGCGTTGTTAGCGTTGGCCATTTTTACGGGTTCCGCATGTATGCCCGTGCCGAACTGGCCTTTGGCAAACGCTGTTTTGAAGCCGCTTATTTTCCTTATCCATACGTCCGCAACATAGTACGTTGCGCCGTATTGTTCGCCCATGGTTATGGCTATGCGCACGTTATCGCTTTGGTATGAATGCAGCGCGCCTTCGCCCGTGTCATAATTTGGGAAGTTTGCTGAAAAATCGCCGGGCGCGTATGTTACGGGTTCAGCCGTTGCGGTCTGCTGCGGCTGAGCTTCGCCCGCCGGCATAGTGTCGACCTGCGGTGTTACGGTCACTACAGGGACATCGGCCGATGCATTGGGCAGCGTTGCCACGGTGTTCATCTTACCCGCAGGGCGCGGCAGCACATGATGGAACAACGCGAATATCAGCAGCACGGCGCACACCGCCGCAATGTCTTTTATTATTATCCTTACGGCGTCCCTGCGGCGCCCGTTTTTATTAGACTTTGTCATTTGCATACCCTCCCACGCTTACTTGATAAAAAAGCATGCATATATAAGTGCGGCCAGTCCCAGTACACCCGCGGCAACGTATGCCGCCGTCCATTTACGGCGTGTCCGCCTTGTTTGGCGGTTTTTTATATGCTGCCGGTCATCCTTTTGCAGCGGGGACTCTATGCGTTCCCATGCCGCGTCCAGTATCTGATGCATATGCTTCACCTCCGTTTACGCCATGCATGTCCTTGTCAACTGATGGTACCTCCTCAATATGAGAAACGCGCGGAATCAAAAGTTAATTTTTGATGAGAAAGACTTTTTTAATGCGATTTTAATGCAATCGCGCCAATTTTGGGTTACAATCAGATTCGGAGGAAAAAAGCATATGCGTATACTTATTGTTGAGGACGAAGTGGAAATAGTCCGCTTCCTTGAATTGGAACTTAAACACGAAGGTTACGAAACAAGCGCCTGCTACGACGGGCGCAGCGGGCTCGAAGCCGCGCTCGGCGGCGATTATGATTTGGTACTGCTCGACGTTATGCTGCCGGAACTTAACGGTATGGAGGTGCTGCGGCGGCTGAAGCGCGAAAAGGATACTCCCGTAATACTCGTCACCGCACGGGACGCCGTTATGGACAAAGTAAACGGGCTTGACCTTGGCGCATCGGATTACATTACCAAGCCGTTCCATATTGAGGAACTGCTGGCCCGCATCCGCGCCGCGCTCAGGAAGCGCACCGTTTCCGCATCCGCCGTGCTTTCCGCTGGAGATTTGTCGCTCGATACCGTGCAGCGCACCGTTACACGCGACGGCAGCCCAATAACGCTTACCAAAACGCAATATGAACTGCTTGAATACATGCTGCGCAACAAAAACATAGTGCTCACGCGGGACAGGCTGCTTGACGAGGTTTGGGGCTATCATTACGCGGGCGACAGTAACATTGTGGACGTATATGTGCGCTATGTGCGCAACAAAATTGGGGACAGTGATGAAAATCGCCTTATTGAAACAGTGAGGGGCGTTGGATATGTTATCCGCGATAAATAAAAAAGGTACGCTTTCGCAGCGGCTTACCCGCTCCTATGGGGCGATGTTCCTGCTGGTGCTTATATTGCTTTCGCTTACGGTATTCGCGCTTGCCGGCGGCTTTTTGATACAAAGGCAGCGGGACACATTGCTCACCTCATCCGAACTTATTGCCGACCATATCGTTGAGGAGCTTCATGAAGGCGACGCAATAACAAAAAAGGCCATGATGGACGAGCAGAACCTGAACACCGACCTTAATCTTTACCTGTTGGATGATTCTGGCCGCATATTGAACCAGCTTGTCAATTTTCATCTGGACACATCGCTGTTAAAACGCTCCGCGCGTTCACCGGAGCTTAGGTTATCGGAAGATCATGAACTGCTGCTTTGTTACGAGCAGCCCGTTATCGATGAGGACACGACCATATGCACGCTCTACGCCGTGCTGCACATGGAAACCGAAAAGGATTTCCTTGAAATGCTTGCGCTGCTGCTTATAGGTGCAAATGTATTAGGCGTATTTGCGGCGCTCATGGTTGGGCGGAAAACCAGCCGCAGAATGCTAAAGCCCATAGACAGCATGATTGCAGCCGCAAACGCAATAGGCAGCGAAAGCCTTGAGGCGCGGCTTGACGTGCCGGAAGCAGACGATGAGCTCAGGAGCCTTGCCCTAACCGTAAACACGATGCTGGACAGGATACAGGCAGCATTTGAAGCGCAGGGCCGTTTTGTGGCGGATGCTTCGCATGAACTCAGAACGCCGCTTGCCATACTTCAGGGCAATGCGGACATGCTCAGCCGATGGGGCGCAAAGGATGAAAAAGTGCTGAACGAAAGCATAGCGTCCATTCAGCGGCAAACCGGATACATGAATAAGCTGGTCGAAAATCTTCTGTTCCTTGCCCGAAGCGACGGCAAACGCCAGCAGTTCAGCATGAGCGAATTTGCCGTGAAGGATATGCTTGGCGAGCTTACAGAGGAGCAGGAGATGCTGGACGACGCCCATGAGTATCACATAAACTGCGCGGACGATATACGTCTGAATGCAGACCGGAATATGGTGCGTCAGCTTCTTCACGCGGCGATAGACAACAGCGTTAAATACACTCCCGCCGGCGGCAGCATAACCCTAAGCGCGCGACAGGATGCGCAAAGCGTTTATCTCAGCGTTGCCGATACGGGCATGGGTATGGACAGCGAGCATCTGAAGCACATATTCGAACGTTTCTACCGCGCGGACAAGGCACGCGCCCGCTCAACCGGCGGATTGGGACTGGGGCTTTCCATTGCGGCGGCAATAGCCGCGGCGCACGGCGGCAGCATATATGCTGAAAGCGAGCCCGAGCACGGCACAACGATTACCGCCGTTTTTCCCAAAATAACAAAATAATAATTGCTTTCTCACGGGATTCTCATCTGTTCGGCTTACCATAAAGGCAGAACGAAACAGGAGGATCCCTTTTATGACCATACATATTCTGATACCCGCTTACGAGCCGGATGAAAAGCTGGTGCAGCTCACAAAGGAGCTTATACCCGCATTCCCCGTAACCATAGTTGACGACGGCAGCGGCGATGCATATTCGGATGTATTCCGCCACGCGGAAGAACTTGGCGCAACGATACTGCGCCATGATATAAACCGCGGCAAAGGCGCGGCGCTTAAAACCGGCATAACCGCAATAATGCAGCGCGAAGCGGACGGCATAATAACCGCCGATTCAGACGGGCAGCATACCGCAAGCGACATCATAAAGCTTGCCGTTGCACTCAACAAAAATCCGGACACATTCATACTCGGCGGACGGGATTTTTCAAAGATGCCCACTCGTTCCCGCTTCGGCAACAGTGTCTCCCGCGCGGCGTTCAGGCTGATGACCGGGCTGAATATATCCGATACTCAAACCGGCCTCAGGGCTATACCAAAGAGCCTGTTCGAAAAGCTGCTTACCGTGCAGGGAGATCGCTATGAATATGAAATGAACGTGCTGCTTGAGTTGAAGCGATGGAACGCCAAGTATATGGAGATACCCATTTCCACGGTTTATATAGACAACAACCGTTCGTCCCATTTCCGCTCCGTTGCAGACGGCATGCGCGTGTTTTTCCAGATAGTAAAGTACGCCGCTTCCTCTCTGTGCTGCGCGGCGGTGGATTACCTTATATACATTGCGTTTCTCATGTTCCTGCCCGCGGGGCAAAGCTATGCCGCGGCGCGCTTTTTCAGCGCAGCGCTGAATTACTATCTTAATTGTAAACTCGTTTTCGGCGGCAAACCAACCGTATCAAATTTTGTAGGCTATGCGCTGCTTGCGCTGATTTCGCTGACAATAGGTTCCGTTGCGGTCGGGCTTTTTGCCTCCATGGGCATGAACAAGGTGCTTGCCAAGCTTTTGATAGACTC
Source organism: bacterium (assembly GCA_963608365.1). Classification (GTDB taxonomy): domain Bacteria; phylum Bacillota; class Clostridia; order Christensenellales; family CAG-138; genus Phil1. The sequence continues at coordinate 15,863 of CAVDFM010000028.1, forward strand.
AGCACTTTTCCTTTTCAACTATGCAATGCAGAAAAATGTGATATTCCGTGCGGAAAAGAGGGAGCGGTAAGCTCCCTCTTTTAATTTAATATTTACTGTGCAAACTGGCTATTATACAGCGCCGCGTAGAATCCGCCGCGCGCAACCAATTCGTCATGCTTGCCCTTTTCTATTATGTCGCCATCCTTCATTACCAGTATCATATCCGCGTTCTTTATGGTGGACAGCCTGTGCGCTACTATGAAGCTCGTGCGGCCCTGCATAAGCTGAGCAAACGCATGCTGAATATGCTGCTCCGTGCGGGTATCTATGCTGCTTGTGGCCTCGTCCAATATGAGCATTGGCGGCAGGCAAAGCATTACGCGCGTGATGCACAACAGCTGCTTTTGCCCTTGCGATAAGCTGCCGCCATCCTCGCCTATAACGGTATCGTATCCGTTTGGCAGGCGCGTTATGAATCCATGCGAATGCGCCGCCTTTGCCGCGGCAATAATCTCTTCCTCCGTCGCGTCCGGCTTGCCCATAACTATATTGTCGCGTATGGTGCCTTCTTTCAGCCACGTTTCCTGCAATACCATGCCGTAGTTGCGCCGCAGGCTGTGCCGCGTGATATTGCGTATATCCGTCCCGTCAATGCTTATGCTGCCCGCGTTCACGTCATAAAAGCGCATAAGCAGGTTTATAAGCGTTGTTTTGCCGCAGCCCGTCGGACCCACTATCGCCACGCGCTCGCCACTCTTAACATCCAGATCAAGGCACTTTATAAGCGGCCTGTCCGCAACGTATGAAAATGCCACCGCATTCGCCCGTACTATGCCTTCCGCATGGTCAAGCACGCGCGCATCCGCCGCATCCGGTTCTTCCGTGGGTTCTTCTATCAGCGCAAATATACGCTCTGCGCACACCAATGCGTTCTGGAATTCCGTAATAACGCCGGATATTTCGTTAAACGGCTTAGTGTACTGGTTAGCGTAGCTTAAAAACGCCGAAAGACCACCAACCGTTAT
>CAVDFM010000029.1:0-16785 GCA_963608365.1 bacterium
GAAAAATATTTCAATTAATAGGCAGAAGCGCAAACAATAAATATCCCCCCGCAAAGCGGGGGATTTCAGTTTCGGGCATAGCCCTAATAATACCAGCGGCGTATAAGTGTGCAAAAAATGCCCTTGCGCTCAGGATAATTTTATAATAAACTAATGCCCGTAAGTCGGGCGCGAAGATAAAAACACGTCCCGGTAGGTAGTCCGGGAGCGCCGGTGCACGGCGTCAGTAACCTGCCTCCTTTGGTTGTCCGTTCTTTGCACATGCCCGGCGGTATAAGGAGGAAAGTGAATATGGAAAAAACCGAAGTTGTGTCGTCCACGCTGACGGTGCTGTTTGCCGACCCGTTTTGGATAGGAATATACGAGCGCACATGCGGCGGGGAGTACGAGGTTTGCAAGCTTACTTTCGGCGCGGAGCCGAAGGACTATGAGGTGTACGCCTTTTTGGAAGAAAACCGCCGCCGCTTTGTTTTCAGCCCGCCCGTTAAGGCCGATGCGGCGGCGGAGCAGAAGCGCATAAACCCAAAGCGTATGCAGCGGCAGATAAGCCGCAGGCTTGATGCGGACGGCATAGGCACAAAGGCGCAGCAGGCGCTGAAGATTCAGCATGAGCAGGGCAAGCAGGCGCGCAAAGCCCGCACGCGTGAGGAAAAAGAGGCGGAAGCCGAGCGCCGCTTTGAGCAAAAGCAGCAAAAGCGCAAACAAAAACACAGGGGGCGGTAAACACCGTCCCCTTGTTATAGATTAAGAATTTATCTCCGTTTGTTCCTGTTTGCCATCATTACCAGGCGCAGGAAGGTGAGGAATGTGCTCAGCGCTGAAACAACATAGGTCATCGCGGCGGCGCGCAGCACCTTTTTCGCGGCCTGTTCTTCGCTGCCGTATGATATGTAGCCGCCCTCGGTAAGCATCTTCAGCCCGCGGCGGGAAGCATTGAACTCAACCGGCAGCGTGACCAGCTGAAACGCCAATATGCCGAAATACAGCCCCGCGCCTATGCTTGCCAGATTGAACGCGCCCATCATTATGCCGATTATAACAAGCCACGGCCCAACGGTTGACCCTATGCGCGCCACGGGCAGCAGCGCGTTCCTCACCTTTATGGGCGTATAGCCGTCCTGGTGCTGCATAACGTGGCCTATTTCGTGCGCGGCAACTGCCAGCGCCGCAACGGACGTGCTGTTATACACGCTCTCGCTCAGGCCAACGGCGTTCTTAGTGGGGTCGTAATGGTCGGTAAGCGAACCGGACACGGGCGAAAGCGTGGCGGAGCTGCCGCCCTCGTAAAGCAGCCTGCGCGCAACGTCATTGGCCCTTAGGCCGCAGCGCGCGGGCATTGTGGAATACTTTTTGAATGTGCTCTGCACCTTCAGCGACGCTATCATGCCCAACACGGCCACGATAAGCACCGCTATGTAAAGCAGCGATTCCGATGCGTATGAAAAGTATGGATCGTACATATAATTGCGTCTCCTTTTCGTTTCATTATGCTTATTATAACACGCAACGAAAACTCTATGAACCCATATTTGGTGAAATGATGGTGACAACATTTTATTAAGATTCTATGAATTTATTGTAAAACGATAAATTCTTGTTGTAATTCGATAAATGACATGTTATTATACTTGCGAAAACATAAAACTGCGGAGGAATGGATTTATGACGCTTAAAACGCTTTCAAAAATAACGCGCGTGCTTCTGTATGCGCTTATGGCGCTTGTTGCGGCGCTGATGGCGGCGCTGTTCGTATCGGGCAGCGTGCGCAGTTTCTTGGAAAACGCATACGGAACGGCGGATAACGCCGTGCTGTTCTATGCAATGCTGCTCGTGTGCGGGGGCATTGCGCTGTGGATACTTATTGAGCTTGCGGCGGTGCTGAAAACCGTGGACAGCGATCCGTTCGTGGAGCGCAACGCGGCGGCGTTCATGCGCATGGGCATCGCGGCGGAGGCGGCGGGGCTTGTGTTCTTCGTAAAATGCTTTTTTATGTTCACCATCATGACTGCCGTATGCGCGCTGGTGATGATACTCAGCGGGCTTTTCGCGCTTACGCTGGGCATGGTGTTCAGAAGGGCCGTTGAGTACAAGCGGGAAAACGAGCTTACCATTTGACGCGGAGGGAAGCATGATAAGGGTGAATCTTGACATAATGCTGGCGCGCAGGGGCGTATCCGGCGGCGAGCTTGCCGAGGCCATCGGCATTACGCAGGCCAATCTGAGCATACTTAAAACCAACAAGGGCAAGGCAATACGCTTTTCCACGCTGGACGCCATATGCAAAAAGCTGAACTGTACGCCGGGGGACATACTGGAATACGTGGAGGATAACAATGGAGCAGAATAATACGCGGGAATATACGTTAAAGCAGCGCATACTCACGCTTTTCGCCATAGCAATAGGCATAGCGTTCGCGTGGGGCGTATGCGGCAAATACATGTGGAGCGGGGACTTTGACATGAGCAGCGCCATGCTCGTATACGGCGGCTTCTGGCTCATATACATGGCCGGGTTTTACTTCGCCGCGTGGGACATGGCTAAACGCAACGCATGGGGCTATGTGCTGCTTGCGGTGGCGGCGGTGCTGGTGCTGCGCTCGCTTGTATATAAGCAGGCTGAACTTACGTTTATCAACTTTGCCGCGCTGCCCGCCGTGCTTATGCTGCACGCGGTAACGGTGTGCTTCGCCGTGCCAAAGGAGCGGCAGGATGGGCTTATAACGGCGTATTTCAAGGGCTGGTTCGTTGCGCCGTTCGTGTGCATAGGCCGCTTTTTCGGGGCGATAGGCAGCGCGTTCGGCCGCGGCAAGGCGGGCAAAAACGGCACCGCCGTGCGCGTTGGGCTCATAATGGGCATACCGCTTGCCGTGCTGTGCGCTGCACTGCTTATAAATGCGGATGCTGCGATGCAGCTGAGCATAGGCCGCTTTTTTGAGGGGCTGAGCATAGGCGCGGTGATATGGCGCGCGGTTGCCGCGTTCGTTGCAGCGATGCTGTTCTTCTCGTTTATATACTATATGGCGTATGAGCCGAAAAAGCTGCCGGAAACGCCGTATCAGCGCATAATACCCGTCGTCGCGGCGAAAATTGCGGTTGGGATGCTGCTTGCGCTGTATGCGGTGTACGCCGTATTCCAGTTCGCTTACCTTACGGGGCTGAAGGGACTGCCGGAGGGGCTTACATATTCGCAATACGCCGTACAGGGCTTCAGCGAGCTTTGCGCCGTCAGCATAATAAACATTGGCGTATACGCCCTTTTCTCAACCGCGGCGGAGGAGGATGCCGCTCTCAGGCGCTTCCTTGCGGGGCTGATGCTTTCAGCGTTCGTGCTGCTTATGTGTGCGGCGTTCAGGCTTTATATGTACATTGACGCATACGGCCTTACGCTGAGAAGGATACTTTCGGCATGGTTCATGGTGTGCATACTGGCGGCGGTAATAATATGCACGGTGCGGCTTTATGATAAAAAACTGCGCGCAGTTCAGGCGATGGCGATAACCGCGGCGGTGCTTTACGCGGCGCTGAACCTTATCAACATAGATGCGATGATAGCCCAAAGCGTGCTGAAAAAGGCCGATGCGCGCGGCTGCATGACGGAGCTTGACGCGCGCTATCTCGCGCACGAGCTTTCAAGCGATGCGGACGGCATAATAGCCAAAAGCGAACGCTGGCGCGAGCAGGTGTATAGGGCCGCGGAGTGAGAGGAGGAGTTTATTCTCCCGCCCTTGGCAACAGTTCCCTCGGCCCTTTGCCAAGGTAACGCACCACGAACACGAGTGTTCCCACGATAAACAGCCCCAGCGCGGCAAGGCAGGTGAGTAGGCTCACCTTCGCGTCTGCGCCGAGCGCAAACTCGACCTCCACCTGCGTGCTTTCGGCTAAGTATGCGCTGAAGGCGAGGAACTCCTCAGGAGTTTGGTTGGCGTTGGCCATTATGCTTTCGCCCACGCTTGCGGTAAGGGCATGCCCTATTGCCGCACCTATGAGCGCACCTGTCACAGCTATTATCAATGCACTCAACATCACCGCGGCAAAGGCTCTTGCCTTGCTGCAACCGAGTAAGCGCATTGTTCCTATGCTCTGCTTCTGCGACTGCGCATAGAAGAATGCCAGCAGCAGCGCGGCTATTACCAGAAGCGACGATGACAGTATCAGCAGCAGCTCCGCCGTACCGGAGAGCGCCTCCAAGCTGGGCTGTATCCTCGAATAGCCTTGGTCGTAGAAGGTGAACCTTGCCTCATAGTCGCCTTGCTTCGCGCCGGTTATGCCCAGTTCGTTCATGCGCTCTATGAACGGCTCTATCTTGCCATTCTCCAGCCATATCGTCAGCAGCGCACCTGTGACGGGCCTATCTTCTTCGGCGGGGGCATTCTCAAGCGACTTTTCGGGAATGTAGATCGTGTTCCAGGGGACGGACACGGCGGACGCTGAAACGGCGGAAGTGCCCGTGAGCGGGCGGACGTTATACACGCCGACTATTTCATATTCGCCATTGTCAAAGAAATGGTCTGGGTCGGTGAAGGTATAGCGCGGGCTTAGGCGCGAACCCCAAATGGTTGCGTTGACAAAATTGTTGTATTCATAGAAGCTGAAATCAATCTTGTCGCCCACGTTCCAGCCTTGCAGCTTTGCAAGGTCCGTGCTTATCATGCAGACCTTTGCGCCGGACGCGTATTCTTCTTCGGTTATCATGCGGCCTTCGGGTATGAACATATTGCCCAGATGGAACGCCGGTATGCCGGTTAGGTCGTTTGTGGTCATAACGCCGAAGGAGCGGGAATTTATGTAATACGCCCGCGCTATCTGCTCGTATTTTTTCAGCATTTCCGGCTTGTTTTTCAGTTCATCGTATTCATATATCCAGAATGGATTTTCGTAAGGATAGTCCCAAGATACGTATTCACTACGGCCGATGGAATAACAATAATAATTGCTCCTAAAAAATTCGTCTCTTGCTACTCCGAAAGTTTGTATTTTATAAAGGCTGTTGGCCGCGTTGAAAGTATTGCTACTTGACGATAAACCGCTAATTGAGGCAATATATTCGGTATTAGGTTCCAGAATTATGCAGTCCGGCTTATCGGCATATTCGGCTGAAGGCATAAGGCTGTTTGTATCGGTTAGTGGGGTGGTTGTATATATATTGTCGAGGGAAATATCGAAAAGAATGGGCAATTTTTCGTAATCGAATACGTTTATTGCTGACTCTATTATATCCAAGTTGTATTTACGCGAAGTGTGTGTGTCCGAGTCACCAAAGCTGAATGCATGTATTCTATAACGACCGTCGTCAACAAATTCAACGTCGTTCCATTCTTTGTCGGCTTCCGCTTCCTTTTGATGTTCGGGGATTATTTTGAAACGAATAACGTCATCGTTACATATCGGAATAGCTTGTTTCTTGTCGTTATATCTTACTGCAATGTTATCTTCACTGAAAGCGCCGTAACGCGCGCGGAGTTCATATTTTTTTACGCTGGGCGCGGTAATTATTGGCTCCAAATCGTAACCATACACCGTTAAGGCATGATATCCTGCGTAATCCTCGGCCTTTGTAACATCATTTATAATATTGCCGCGGCTGTCCACATCCGCGTACAATTCCATTACAGCTATGGTAGTATATGTATCGTTTGCCAGTTGGAGGTTATGCCGGCTATCCATATATAAATTTAAGCTCGTGCAGAAAAACGCAGTAAGCACAACAAGCACCAGTATGTATAATACGGTGCGTATAGGCTTGCGAAAAAGCTGTTTTAAGTGCATTGATAGCATAAATAAAGTTCCTTTCGTCTGTTTACTATTCATTTGTGGGCCAAACATGGCCAAGTCCTAAAGGTTAACATTCCAACGGTTTTAAGGATTCCAACGAATTACTTACGCACGGCTTTGCCGTAAATCTACTATAACATGAATATGCTGATATGTAAAGGGAAAACGGGCATCAGCGCTCCGCCGTCTTGCTTTCCGCCCTTTGGCGGTGGTATAATTGAAGCAACAGAATATACAGCAACGCCGTGGCTTCGGGCGAAACCCGAAGATCAACAAGGAAGGTCGGGCGAAACCCCCGCGTTTTATTCTCCGCGCAAAATGCGCGCGCGGAATATTATTTTCAATGTGCATTGTACGCGGCAGTTTTGACACTTTTGCAGAACTGCCGCTTCACTTTTTTTATAAAAGCGCGTTGCGGAAAGGAAAGATATGGAACACGGGGCGAAGGTGCGCGCGCGGTACTTTGCGGCGCTGCATCCGTCCGTATGCATGGCGTATTTCGTGGCGGCGATAGGGCTTACGCTGGCCTGTTCGCATCCCGTAACGGCGGCGCTTTCGCTGGCGGGCGGCACGGCGTTCAGCATACTGCTTCGCGGCGGGAAGGAAACGGCGAATACTTACAAATTCGTGCTGCCCATGTTTTTGCTCATAGCCATAGGCAATCCGCTTTTCAGCCACCGCGGCGCGACTATGCTTTTTATGCTGTTCGATCAATGGATAACGCTTGAGGCGATATGCTACGGGCTTGTGTCCGCGTGCACGCTGAGCGCGATAATAGTTTGGTTCGCGTGCTATCAGCAGGTCATGACGAGCGATAAGTTCCTGTACCTGTTCGGCAACATCGCGCCCAATACGGCCCTGCTCATAACAATGACGCTCAGGTTCATACCAAAGCTTAAAAAGGATGCGGCGGATATAGCCGCGGCGGAAACAATGCTGAACGGCAAGCCGCAGCGCCTTACGCAAAAGCTTGGCGCGGTGATGCGCAGGCTCTCCGTATTGCTTACTATGAGCATGGAAGCGGCGGTAGAAACGGCGGACTCCATGCGCGCGCGCGGCTATGGCGAGGCGCGGCGCACAACGTTCCATCTGTTCCGCTTCGATACGCGAAGCGCGGTCATAATGGCGGCGGTGCTGTCGCTTGCGGCGGTGTGCGTTGCGGGGCGGATATACGGCTACGGCTGCATGGAATTTTACCCGCGCATATATGCGCTCGATACGGACGCGGGCGGAATTGCAATGCTTGCGGCGTTCGCGGCGGTTATGTTCATGGGGGCGATTTTGGAGATGAAGGAGGCGGCGGTATGGCGCTCGTGCGGATTGACGGAGTAAATTTTACATATGCGGGCGCGAAGAGAGCCGCGCTTGTTGATGCATCGCTTGAAATAAACGAAGGCGAATATGTGCTGCTGACCGGCGCGTCCGGCTGCGGCAAAACAACGCTCATACGCCAAATAAAGCCGGAGCTTACCCCCGCGGGCATGCGGGAGGGCGGCATAACATACGACGGAGTGGCGATAGAGAGCCTCGATACAAAGCGCGCCGCGGCGGAGATAGGCTTCGTTCAACAGAATCCGGATAACCAGATAGTTACGGACTATGTTTGGCACGAGCTTGCCTTCGGCCTTGAATGCATGGGGCTGAGCGTTGGCGTGATACGGCGGCGCGTGGCGGAAATGGCGGCGTTCTTCGGCATGGAAGGCTGGTTCAGGAGCAAAACATACGCCCTTTCGGGCGGGCAGAAGCAGCTTTTGAACCTTGCGGGCGCGCTTGCGATGGATCCGCGGCTGCTTATATTGGATGAACCCACCGCCATGCTCGATCCGCTTGCCGCGCGGGAACTGCTGGACGCGGTGAGCAGAATAAATAAGGAACTGGGCGTTGCGGTGCTCATAACAGAGCATAGGCTGGAGCAGGTGCTGCCCGCGGCGGACAAGGTGGCCGTTATGGAGCGCGGGCGGATAATAAGCCAAGGAAGACCGGAGGAAACGGTGCGTAACCTTTGCCGGAGCGGGGAGAGGGACAGGCTGTTTTTTGGCATGAGCGCGCCGGTAAGGATATTTGCCGCACTTGGGCAGGAGGAGCTGCCGCTCACTGTGCGGGACGCGCGGCTTGGCCTGAAGCGCATATTGGGCGAAAAAAAAGCGCAGCGGCTCAGCATAGATGCGCCGAAAATTAGCTCAGAACCCGTGCTGAGCGCGAAGGAGCTTTGGTTCCGCTATGATGCAAAGGGCGCGGATGTGCTGCGCGGGGCGGACATATCGCTTTGCGAAGGGGAACTTATGTGCCTGCTGGGCGGCAACGGCGCGGGCAAAAGCACGCTGCTTTCGGTGCTGTGCGGCCTCAGCAAAGCCTACCGCGGCAAGGTGAAGCTGAATAAGGGCAAAAAGCTGTGCATGCTGCCGCAGAACGCGCGCACGCTGTTCACGGCGGATACGGTGCTGGGGGAGCTTATGGATGCTTCCGACGGGGATGAGGCGCGGGCAAAAGCGATGGCGGAGCGGCTTGAACTGAGCGGGCTTTATGATTCGCACCCGTATGACCTTTCAGGCGGAGAGACGCAGCGCCTTGCCATAGGCAAACTGCTGCTGAGGGATGCGAACGTGCTGCTGCTGGACGAGCCTACAAAGGGGCTTGATGCATACGCAAAGCTTCAGCTTGCCAATATGCTCAAAGGCCTTTGCAAGGAAGGCGCAGCCATATTGGCCGTTACGCACGACGTGGACTTTGCCGCGCAGTATGCGGACGAGTGCGCAATGATGTTCGATGGGGGCATAATATCACGCGGGGAGCCGCATGAGTTCTTCGGCGGGAACAGATTCTATACTACCGACGCCAACCGCATAGCGGGGGACGTTGCGCCCGGCTGCATAACAAGCGAGGAGGTTGCTTCGCAATGCAAAAAACTGCTGCAATGAAGCGCAACGGCGCGGTAATGGGCGTTACAATAGCGGTGCTGTGCGTGCTGCTTGTCGCTTTTTCATATTATCATGCCACAAGGGCCACCATAAGCCCTTACGGGGAACTGAGCCTGTGGGACACGATAGTAATGAATTCGGACATAATAATGGGACTTGTGTTCCTTGTTGCATGCAGCGTGCCGTTTTTTCTTAAATTTGAGCGAAGGAAGCCGCGAGCGCGGGAGATGGTGCCGCTGGCGGTAATGGCGGCGCTGGGCGTTGTGGGGCGAACGGTGTTTCAGCTTATACCGCTGCCAAATTTCAAGCCCGTGTCGGCAATCGTTATAATCACGGCCGTTGCGTTCGGGCCGGAGGCGGGCTTTATGACGGGCGCGCTCACAGCGTTCGTTTCTAACTTCATTTTCGGACAGGGGCCGTGGACGCCGTGGCAGATGTTCTGCTGGGGCATGATAGGCTTCGTTGCGGGGCGGCTGCAAAAATCGGGCTTCTTTGGGCGCGAAAAGCCGCGGCGGCACTTTGCTTCGCCCGTGTGGGACAGGATATGTCCCGCGAACACATCGCGCGGGGACATACTGCACTATGCGCGCAGCATAAGCGACCGCGCATCGTTCCGCCTGTGCATGTTCGGGCTGCTTTCGGGCTTCGGCTACGGGTGGGTGATGAACCTTTATTACATAATAGGCTACATAAATCCCATAACCTGGCAAAGTGTTGCCGCGGCGTATGTTTCAAGCTTTTTCTTTGACCTGAGCCACGGCGTATGCACGTTCCTTGTGCTTTGGGCGCTTGGCACGCCATGGATAAAAAAGCTGAACCGCGTAAAGGTAAAATTTGGGCTGGATGTTACGGCATAAAAGAAAATCCGCTTGCATATTCGGAGCAGCGGGCATATAATAATAACCAAGAAGGCGCGTGCCGGAGACGGCCGGCCAAGATAGTTTTTACGTTAAGTAACCGTTATCTTTTCCGGGGACGGTTACTTTTCTTTTTGTTCAGCCCGCATAGCTTGATAACTATGCGCAATGCAGCCAAGAACACTTTGAAAAGTTCTATGACAAAAATCAGAAAACTAAAGAAATCTGACCATTTCATCACAGCGACCACCTCCTATCCTTGAAAATTTCAAGCATGAGATGTTGTGGCCGGCCGTCTTTTTCCGTACGGGCAAGCGCCTTAATAACATTATAATGTCGATTTTTGCCGCATGTCAACGGCAAAATCGAGCATTTGCCTTAAATATTACGGCATAGGCGTTCTTAGTTCTCGGCTGGTGTTTATTATTACTATTGCAACAGCTGCGAACGTTATTATATCCGAAAGGGGCATAAAGTACAGCACCCCGTCAAGTGCGAACCACAACGGCAATATAAGCACAAGCCCCACGCCGCACACTATTTCCCTCAGCAGCGAAAGCATTGTGGAGCTGAATGCCTTGCCGAGCGATTGCAGGCAGATGAACGCGCCCTTGTTCACGCAGCTCAGCGTTGTTGCGCAAAGTATAAGCCGTATTGCGCGCATGGCAAAGCGGGTGTAATGCTCGCTTTCGCTGCCCGCACCGAATATGCCTATAAGCTGAGCGGGGAACAGTTCAAATATTATTGTGGCGACCGCTCCCACTATGGCTTCGCTTATAAGCAGCCGCTTCATCAGCGCATCAGCCCTCAGGCGGTTGTTCGCGCCCATATTGTAGCCCATTATGGGTATACAGCCCGCGGCAATGCCTATTGAAACGGCCATTATTATTTGGAAAAACTTCAGCACTATGCCTATTACCGCCGTGGGTATCTGGGCATACTGCGCCTGCGAAAACACGGCGTCCTTCGCGCCGTATACGCGGCACATGTTCAGCACCGCCGCCATTGAAAACACTATCGATATTTGGGATAAAAAGCTCGTCAGCCCCAGCGGAAGCATCTTTTTTATAACGCCGCCGTCAAGACGGAAGCAGTCCCTTGTAAGCTTAACGGCCTTCATGCGGAAAAGATACCAAACCGCGAACACCGCAGAAAGCACCTGCCCTATTACCGTTGCCACGGCTGCGCCCATCATGCCCCATTTGAGCGGGAATATGAATATGGGGTCAAGTATAATGTTGCACACCGCGCCCGCAAGCAGCGATATCATTGCAAAGCGCGGGCTGCCGTCAGACCGGATAACGGGGTTCAATGCCTGGCCGAACATATAAAACGGCACGCCTATCGCAATATAGAAAAAGTATTCTTTCGCCATGGCATATGTCTGTTCGTTTACCGTTGCGCCGAAGGCAACAAGTATCGGGTCCATGAATATGAGGTATATAAGCATCAGCACAATGCCGCTGAGCGCACTGAGCACTATTGCGTTGCCAACGCTTTTTGCGGCGGCGGCTTCATCCCGCGCGCCAAGGCTTATGCTTGCGTGGGCGCAGCAGCCGTCGCCTATCATGGTGGCTATCGAAAGGGCAACTACCGTAAGCGGGAATACAACCGTGTTTGCGGCGTTGCCGAAGGAGCCGAGATAATCGGCATTTGCAATGAAAAGCTGGTCAACTATGTTGTACAGCGCGCCCACCAGCAGCGATATAACGCAGGGCAGGGCGTATTTGAGCATGAGCTTGCCAAGCTTTTCCGTTGCAAGAAAATCGTTCGTTTGCGTTTGTTCCATAAATGTCCTCCTTGCCGGTCAACGGCATGCTTACAACATTGAAAAACGGCGCGCGGAGGCAGCGTGCCGTTATAAATATGCATAAAAAATACACGCCTGCCGCTGCATACCTGTTTCGTATCTGAATGCGCGGCATTCATGTATCGTGTCTTCAGCATCAAATTTATATCATGCGTATTTTAATACAAACGCTGCAAAAACGCAAGCGCGGGTTTAATTCACACTCCTGCGAATAATATATAATATATAAACAGAATAAATCGATAATAAGCAAACATGATTCAAAATATAAATTGGTCAATTATTGTCGCATATTTTATAATGTTTTCTGTCAAGACATAATCATTTTACTGTTTTGACATGAATTATTATTTTTATAGGGAGACATCACAAAAATGAAAAAGGTAAACTGGATCGTGGTCATAGCCGGTGCGCTGGTAGGCCTTGCCGCCGTTCTGCTCACCGCGCTTGGCAACCCTGCCAACATGGGCTTCTGCATAGCCTGCTTCCTTAGGGATATCGCCGGCGCATGCAGCCTGCACGGCGCGGCGAAGGTGCAGTATGTGCGCCCGGAAATAATCGGCCTTGTGCTGGGTTCTTTCATAATGGCGCTCGTTAAGGGAGAGTTCCGCGCAAAGGGCGGCAGTTCCCCGGCTACCCGCTTCGTGCTGGGTGCATTTGTAATGATAGGCGCCCTTGCGTTCCTCGGCTGCCCGCTGCGCATGGTCATCCGCCTTGGCGGCGGCGATCTTAACGCGCTCGTGGCCCTTATCGGCTTCACTATCGGCATATTCATCGGCGTGCAGTTCATGAAGCGCGGCTTCTCGCTCAGGCGTAATTACACCCTTGGCGTTACCGAAGGCACCATCCTCCCCGTGCTCATGCTCGGCCTGCTTATTCTTGCTGTTGCTGTGCCCACGCTGTTCAAGGCCAGCGAGGCCGGCCCCGGTTCGTTGCATGCCCCCATTCTTGCCGCGCTTGCCATTGCGCTCGTCGTGGGCGCGCTGGCGCAGAGGAGCCGCCTTTGCATGGTTGGCGGCATCCGCGACGGCATAATGTTCGGCGATTTCAAACTGCTCTATGGTTTCGTGGCCATATTCGTGGTGGTGCTTGTCGGCAACCTTATAACCGGCAAGTTCAACCTTGGCTTCTCCGGTCAGCCCGTTGCCCATAGCGACCATCTTTGGAATCTCCTTGGCATGCTTCTTGTCGGCTGGGGCAGCGTACTGCTCGGCGGCTGCCCGCTTAGGCAGCTCATACTGGCCGGCGAGGGCAACAGCGACAGCACCGTTACCATATTCGGCATGATAACCGGCGCGGCGTTTGCGCATAACTTCGGCCTGGCTGGCGTTGCTGCGAGTGCCGATGCCGCGGGCGGCGTACCCACCGCGGGCAGGATAGCGGTCGTGATAGGCATAGTGTTCGTGCTTGTCATATCGCTTTTGAACATGCCCAAGAAGGCGGACGCGTAAATTTGTATTTGACACAGGTAAAGGAGTAAAGTTATGATAGACGCAAGAGGACTTGTTTGCCCCATGCCCGTTGCAATGGTGCAGAAAGAGGTCAAAGCTAACGCTCCCAAGGAAGTTGAAGTGATGGTGGACGATCAGTGCGCGGTTGAAAACATAACCCGCTACGCCACCAACTCCGGCTATACCGTGAGCGTGGATAAGGAAGGAACGGATTACCGTTTGACGCTTAAAAAGTGAACGATTATATAGCCACATTCCATACCCATCTTGCCGCCATAATGGCGCACCGCGCGCTTGGCGCGCTGAACATAAGCGCAAGGATGATGCCCGTGCCGCGTGCGCTGAGCTCCTCCTGCGGAACATGCGTGCGGTACAGCGCGGATGATGCACATACCCAAGCCATGGGCGAAGACTGCGAAAGCGTTTTCATGGTGCATCCGGGCAAGAAGGAGGAATACGAGCTTATCTATTCGCAAGAGTAATGCCTGCGGCACTTCCATACTCGGCAAAAAGCTGATATAATAATATCAGCTAAAGCTGAAAGGAAACTGAGCGGCATGAACAAAAGCTTATTGAGAGACATACCTAAGGTGGACGATCTTTTAAGGTCGCCCACCTTAGCGCATTTATTCGGGGATGCGCCGCGCGTGAGCGTTACCGAAGCGCTGCGCGAGGAACTGGATAATATAAGGAAGAATATACTTGACGGCGCGCTTGACGCGCTGCCCTGCACAGAGGATATACTTTCATCCGCGGCGGAGCGCGCGCGGCTGAAGTCCCGCCCAAGCCTCAGGGGAGTTATAAACGGCACGGGCGTTGTGCTGCATACCAATCTTGGCCGCGCATGCCTTGCAAAGGAAGCCGTGGACGCGGTAATAAACGCGGCAACGGGGTATTCGACCCTTGAGTACGACGTGGCCTCCGGTTCCCGCGGGGAGAGGTATTCCCATGTGGAGCGGCTGCTCAGCCGCCTTACGGGCGCGGAGAGCGCAATGGTTGTGAACAACAACGCCGCGGCGGTGCTGCTTATACTTTCGGCCCTTGCCAAGGGCGGCGAGGTTATAGTCAGCCGCGGGGAGCTGGTTGAAATAGGCGGCAGCTTCCGCGTGCCGGAAATAATGGAAAGCTGCGGGGCGAAGCTGAGGGAGGTGGGCACGACCAACAAGACCCACCTTGCCGATTACGAGCGCGCCATTGGCGAGGATACCTGCGCCGTAATGAAGGTGCATACCAGCAATTACCGCATTGTTGGCTTTACCGAAACCGTAACGCGGGAGGAGATGGGCGAGCTTGCGCATAAGCACAATTTGCCGTTTATAGAGGATCTTGGCAGCGGCTGCCTTTTTGATCTGAACAGGCTTGGCATACGCGATGAACCCACCGTGCAGGAATGCGTGCGCGCGGGGGTGGACGTGCTGTCCTTCTCGGGCGATAAGCTGCTCGGTGGGCCGCAGGGCGGCATAATAGTGGGCAAAAAGGAATATATAGACATACTTAAAAAGCATCCACTCACAAGGGCTATGCGCGTGGATAAGATGACGCTTGCCGCGCTTGAAGCCACGCTCAGGTGCTATGACGAGCAGCGCGAGTTTGACGCTATACCAACGCTCAATATGCTCGGCGCGGATGCGGATACGCTCAGGGTAAAGGGCGAAAAGCTTTGCCAAAGGCTGAATGCCATAGGCGCGCATGCCCAGTGCGTTCCCGTGCGGGATCAGGTTGGCGGCGGCAGCGTGCCTATGCAGCTGCTTGACGCATACGCCGTCGCAATAGAAATTGACGGCGTATCTCCCGAAAAGCTTGAAAAGCACATGCGCCTTGGCGAACCGCCGATAATAGGCCGCATTGACCACGCAAGGTATCTTTTGCATATGCGCACGATAGCGGAAAGCGAATTTGATACGATAGAGAAGGCGATAGCGGAGGCTATGGCATGAAGCACGTTATTATAGGCACCGCCGGCCATGTTGACCACGGCAAGACCGCGCTTATAAAGGCGCTCACCGGCATAGAGACGGACCGCCTGGCGGAGGAGAAGAAGCGCGGCATAACCATAGAACTCGGCTTTGCGCACATAGAATGGCCGGACGGCACGCAGGCGGGCATAGTGGACGTGCCCGGGCACGAAAAGTTCATAAAGAACATGCTTGCGGGCGCGGGTGGAATAGACCTTGCAATGCTTGTGGTCGCGGCGGACGAAGGCTTCATGCCGCAGACGGTGGAGCATCTTAACATACTTACGCTGCTTGGCATAAAGGACGGCCTTATTGTCATAACCAAGAAGGACATGGTGGACGAAGAATGGCTGGATATGATAAAGCAGGACGTGAAGGAGCGCGCTAAGGGCACCTTCCTTGAAGGCAAGCCCATAATGTGTGTTTCGGCATACACGGGCGAAGGCATTGCGGAGCTGAAGGAAGAACTTTATAAGCTGGTCAGCAAGGCGGGCGAAAAGAACATGCGCGCCGCGTTCAGGCTGCCGATTGACCGCGTCTTCTCCGTGGACGGTTTCGGCACGGTCGTTACGGGTACGCTTATAGAGGGCAGCATGAATGAAGGCGACGCTGCGGAGCTGGTGCCGAGCGGCGCCGAAACGCGCATAAGGAACCTTCAGGTGCATGGCAACACGGTAAAAACGGCGTATGCCGGTCAGCGCGTTGCCGTGAACCTTGCCGGACTTAAAAAAACGGACGTGCAGCGCGGGGACTGCGTTGCAAAGCCCAATACCGTGCGCGTATCAAGAATGCTGGACGTTAAGCTGATGAACCTTAAAGATTCCGGCCGCGTTATAACAAACGATATGCAGGTGCATCTTTACCACGGCTCTGCGGTAATGCTGGCGAAGGTGGTGCTGCTTGAGCGGGACGCGCTGGAGCCGGGCGAAAGTGGCTATGCGCAGCTGAGAATGACGGAGCCGATAGCATCGAAAAACGGCGACAGGTTCGTTATCCGCTTCTATTCGCCGCTGGAAACGATAGGCGGCGGCGTGATACTGGACGATGCGCCCATGAAGCACAAGCGCAACGTGCCTTCCGTTATAGAAGCGCTGAAAATAAAAGAAGGCGGCAGCGCGGCGGACAGGGTGCTGCAGCTTATTGACGAGGCGGGCATGACGCTGCCCACGGCGGCGAAGCTTAACGCCAAACTGAACATAGACGCGGAGGAGCTTTCCGCCGAGCTGAACGAGCTTACGGACTCCGGCCGGGCTGTGGAGCCGATAGAGGGGCGCTACATATCCTCCCGCGCGCTCGATGCGGCGGCGGACGGCGCAAAGGCCGCGCTTAACGCATACCATAAGCAGAACCCGCTGCATGCCGGCATGAAGGCGGCGGAGCTTAGGCAGAAGGCGTTCAAAAATACTGAACAGGCCGCGGCGGATGCGATAATAGCCGAACTGTGCCGCGAGGGCGCGATAAAGCGCGCGGGCGAACGCTATGCGGACGCGGATTTTGAAATACACTATACAAAGAAGCAGACCGCCATACGCAAAAAGCTGCTGGATTATTACGAATCCGCGGGCATAGAGCCGGCCACGGTGGACGAGGTGATGGCCGCGTTCCAAATGAACGAGCGCAACGATTTCAAGCAGGTGCTCGACAGCGTTGTGAGCGGGGGAGACATAGTCATGCTCACACCGCAGATATGCTATTCGCGCGAATCATACAAAAAAGCGTGCGACGCGGCGAAGGCGCACTTTGCCGAGCATGATACTATTACCCTTGCCGAATTCCGCGACGCCATGTCAACGTCAAGGAAGTACGCGCTGGCCGTGCTTGAATACTTTGATAAGAACGGCATAACCCGCAAGGATGGCGATTTTCGCAAGCTTAACAGGGGCTTTGGCGATTAAGCGCGCAATTAGTGCTTGCTAAAGCGAATATGCGCATGCTATAATAGCCGAATGTATGGGAGTAGATGGGTGCTGGTGTGCCCCGCGGTCTTCAAAACCGTTGCAGGTGGTGAGGAGCTGCCCAGGT
>CAVDFM010000030.1:0-12068 GCA_963608365.1 bacterium
CCCGTATACTGCGTATGCGGCGACCGCGGGCTGTGCGAATGGATGAACGAGATAAACCCGAACATTGCCACCGTTCCCATAAACGAAGGCATCGGCGCAGGCGCCCTCACGCTGCATCCGGACGTAGCCGTCCGCCGCATCCGCGAAACCGTGTCCGCCGCCATCGCCACCAAGAAGAAAGAGGACTGCATGTTCCCCATGAGCGACAAATATCACCTTGAAATAAACTTCAAGGAGCATTTCAAGGCCTACGAAGGCGGCTTCTACCCCGGCGCAAAGCAGACCGGCTCCCGCACGATAGAGTTCGAATGCACCGATTGGCTCGATGCAATGCGCTTCCTGCACTTTGTGCTGTGATGAAAGCCTAAATCCCGATTTAATCTAAAAACAGCCCCGCCCGTCCGCAAAAGACAGGTGGGGCTGAATTCTATTATAAATGCTAATCTTTCAATGCCGTTATAGGCACAACATATACGCCGTCCGGTCGCTGGTATGCCGCGTTTGTAAGCGCGCACAGCACAATGAGCGTTTTCGGCGGTATACCGCCTTTCTCTGCTGCTATTTCATCGCGCAGGCGTATAAGCTCCTGCGCCGCCTTATCTATCTGATTTGCACCAAGCTTAATCTCTATTGCGGCCCAGCTTCCGTCCGGCATCTCCACAACCGCGTCTATTTCACGGTTGTTGTAATCCTGATAATGATAAAGCTGACCGCCGAATGATTCGGCATATATTTTCAAATCGCGTTCGCAGAGCGCCTCGAACAGGAAGCCTAATGTTTCAAGATCGTTCAGCAGCATTTGCGGCGTTACGTTAAGCAGCGCACACGCTAAGGATGGATCTGCAAAGTGGCGCTTTTCCGCCTGTTTCACACGCACCGAGGAGCGTATTTTAGTTGCAAACGGCGGCTGATTATCCAGCAGGAACAGCCTTTCAAACACATCAAGATATGCTGTAACGGTATTGGCATCAATATCCTGCGAATCCGTTTCCATAACGTCGTTCTGCAGCTTTTTCTTTGTTGCGGTGGTGCTTTCGTTCCTTGCAAGGGATTTAAGAAGCATGCGCATTTTGCGCACATCTCTCTTTACCCCGTCTATGCGGAAAGCATCGTCCATGATTATGGCTTCAATGTATTCTTTGCTCAGCAGCGCCGCCTGCTCTATCGGCGTATCCATATTCGCGGGCCATCCGCCGCGTATAATATGCTCTATTATATCCCTCAGGTCAACGTCGCCCGTCATTGCCGGCGTAAACTTTCCCGAGCATAATGCGCCAAGCGATACTTTCCCGCTTGACGCGCCGGATTCGTAAAGCGACATGGGCCGCATATGCAGCCGCGCTATGCGCCCGGCGCCGCTGTGCATAATCCCCTTATGGTTAGGCGTAGCGGAACCAGTCAATATGAACTGTCCTTTTGCCGTATCCATATCCACTGCATAGCGCACCGCGTCCCAAAGCTGCGGCACCTCCTGCCATTCGTCTATCAGCCGCGGCTTACTTCCGTCAAGCACCAATTTTGGGTCCATGCTTGCCAATCTTCTGTTTTGAAAGTTTCCCGCGGGGTCGCCTATGAATATTTCGCTGTTGCAATGCGCTGCGGACGTCCATGTTTTGCCGCACCACTTGGGGCCTTCTATGCATACCGCTCCAAATGCGGATAAATACTCCGAAACTTTCCTATCGATCAGCCGCGGCTTATAGTTTTCCCGTTTCATCCATATCACCTCGTTATCAGTATACCCCAATTTCAGGGATTATACAACTTCATTCAGTGATATTTTGAATTTTCATTCAGTGCAATTCGCCGTTCTCATTCAGTGTAATTCGGCAATTTCATTCAGTAAGATTTTATTCCCACCGGAAGAACTTGACGGCAAGCAGGCTGCACAGCGCCGTTACGCCGTTATAGGCCTTGCTCAGCCCTTCAACGTATATTGCTTCGCTCATTTTGCGGCCTTCTTCACGGCTCTCATTTCAATGTGTCCCCTCTCGCCGCGGGGTTCAAGCTGTATGCGCGGGTTATCGTCGTCCCACTCGTAGCCTATCGCCGTCGGATCATAGCCGTCCATGGCGTGCTGCACGGCGTGTATGGCTTCGCAGTAGTCCTCCTCGTTAAACGGCTGCCCCTGAAACACGAGATACTCAGCTTCCGGCAGCATTATAGTGTCGAATCCTTCGGGCACCGCGCCCATGCAGTCCGTTTCAACCTCCACGCCCTGCACATATGTTGACGTATTAGGCTTTCTGTACCTTTGCGGAAGCCACATGGAGACCGGCTCCCCGCAAAGCGAACGCATGCTCATAAGCATTCCCCATACGTCGCAGCCTACCTCCTCGCAATATGGGAAGTAATCCTCCGCGCTTTTGCCGCGCTTTATTATGCACATGCGCTCCGGCTTTTTTATCGCCCGAACAAATACCGTTTGAATGTTTGTCATGTCTGTTCTCTCCTTCTTCAGTTCTCTGTATTTTGCTCCGTAAGGTATGAACAGCGCTATCGGCACGGGTTCTTTCATGTATTCGCTCGGGTTCATGCCGAATTCGCGGCAGAAAGCGCGCGTGAACGTATCCACGTTTGCAAAGCCGGCGTCAAAGGCGATGTCTATCACCCTTTCCCCACCCTCGCGCAGCCTTTTCGCCGCCTGTGTCAGCCTGTATCTGCGTATGTACTCCGCAGGCGTAATGCCTATATACTCCCTAAAAAGCCGGTATGAATACCACGGCGAAAACAGCGACGCTTTGGAAAGATCGGATAAGCTTATCTCTTTGGCATTGTTTTGCTCTATGTAATCCTGCATCCGCTGCACGGCCAATACCTGTTCCTTCATTCGCCTTCATCTCCTTACGCGCCGTATTGTACCGCCCCGCATGGCTTTCGCTCTCGACTTTTATTGCTAAAAATTCAATACCGCGGCATTTCCCCGGCGTATTCCCTTGCCTTTTCCATCAGCGGACCCTTTGCGCCCATTGTGAAGGCAATATCGCTGCTGCGTATGCAAATAAGCTCCGCCTGCGGCGCTACGTTCAAAAATGCCATCATGTCATTGCTCAGCGTTATTTTCGCATCCTTTGAAATATCCGTCCAGCAGTATGCGCGGCCATTATAGCGCAGAAATTCACCCTTCGCCGCCGTGTAATTCAAAAGAGAGGGCATATCGCCCAAAATATGCCCAAGCTTGGATGGTTCAAGAAGGCCCCTTCGCGTAACGCAGAAGCCGCCCGTTATTTTGCTCCCCGTGAAAAGATATACCCTGCCCTCATCCGCAATGCCGTATTCCTCCGCGGCCTGCGGCGGCAGCTGCACCGTTCCGTCCGCCCGTATTGTTGATATTCCGAATATAAACTTCCCGCCTTTGTTCATCTGCGGCATTGTTATCATCCTCCCTTGTGTTCATTTATTGCGGCAGGCTCAGCCTTATTTGCAGCTTCCCTCCGCCGTACTCCGCGCATATGCTGCCGCCCAGCTTTTCCGTAAGCTGCTTGGCTATCGACAGGCCAAGCCCTGTTGAGGAGCGTGCCGTTTCAACGGTGAAAAACCGGTCGAAAAGCCGTTCCGCCTGCACGCGGCTCAGCCCCGCCGCGGTGTTCGTGAATGTTGCCGTGCCGTTTTCGTCCAGCGCAACGGCAAAATCGCCGTCCGAATACTTGACGGCGTTGCTTATTATGTTATCGAATATTCTCCTAAGCGCGCCCGCGTCAGCCGTGCGCATAACGGCGGATGCGCATATGTTTATCTGCGGCGTTATTCCCCGCGCGCTCATTGCGCCGTAAAAGCCTATAAGGCTCTGTTCCAGTATGGCGTTCACGTTTACGGTTTCGCTTTTCGGCTCCTCCGCCGCGGATGCCGTTACGGAATAGCTGAACAATTCCTCGCTCAGCGCGCGCATGGCGTCCGTCCGTTCGCGTATAACGGCAAGATAGCGCTTCCCGTTTTCCGTCTGCGGTTCGCGCTCCATCAGCTCAAGATAGCCGCATATTGCCGTAAGCGGCGTGCGCAGGTCATGCGAAACGTTGGTTATTGCCGCCTTCAGCTCATCATTCCCGCTTTTCAGCCGCAGCCGTTCCCGCCTGAGCAGCTTTAGCTGATCGTTTATTCCCGCGGCCAGCGCACGCACGGCTTTGTCCCCAGAAGAAACGGAGATCAGCGTATTCGTATCCGTATTCAGCTTATCCTCAAGCCCCCTTGCCACTTCCGTTATTGAACGGCGCAGCAGCAGCAAATGTATAAGCAGCGCCGCCGCTAAAACCGCTAACGCGCATATCAGTACAATACAGCCGATCCCCATGTTAGTTCTCCTTATTTAAGGTCCTTGCGGCGGAATATGATAATGCCAACGGCGCTTGACACAATGAGTATTATCCCGTCGTACAGCGCAAGTATGCCCGGCTTTTCTGCCTTCATGTTGGCAATCTGCAGTTCCTGCCCGCCCGGCACAAAGTCATACATAAATTCATACGCCTGCCGCTTTGCCCCGCTGAGATAGTTCGGGTTGCGCTCCATTTCCTCCGAAACCGTTACGCCGTTTTCGGTGTAAGAAAACCCTTGGTAATATTCCGGTTCGTTGAGCGCGCTTGTTATGTACACCCCGGCGAACAGCAGCGCAAACGCGAGCAGAATGCATATTGCCGCGGTATACGCCTTGTTTGGGCACAGCATGGCTGCAAGCGCGCTCAGTGCGGCGAAGGCGCATACTGTCGCAAGGCTGAGCGCCGTATACATCAGTATGGCTGTCGCTTCCGCTTCAAACCCGCCAAGCAGCATAAGCGCAAAGCCCGTATGCGGCGCTATATACGCCGCGCAGAGCATCGCTCCAGCCGCAATGCATACTATAAGGTTGGCCGCATATATGCTGCCGCGCCCGTGCCCCACTATGCACTTGTTGCGCAGCGTACCGTCACCGTACTCCGTGCCCACGAACAGCGCCGTAACTATACTTGTAAGCACCGCTGCAAAGAATGCATATACAAAGCAGCTTCCGTCCCCAGTCCAGTTGGCGGCGTTGTTCACGTTGTCCGCATAGTGGATAATCGGTATCGCCGCGCCGAACGCAGCCATTACCGCCAAGGCGATCAAAAATATTTTATCCTTCAGCAGTCGTGAAAAGTTCGCCCGAATAAGCTTAATCATTGCGCGCACCCCCTATCAGGTTCATATAGAAGCTTTCAAGGCTTTCGTCCCGCTCCTTCATGCTGAATACGGTGCAGTTCTCCTTAGCCGCCTCGTTTATAAGCTCGGTCGCCTGCACGTCCGCAAAAATATCCGCCGCGGTATCGCTTGCAATGCTGTATTCAACGCCCATTTTGTCCAGTACGCGGGCAATGGCCTTGGCATCGGATACCTCTATGCGCACGCTCTTGCGGCAGCGCGCTTCCAGCTCCTCCGCGCTCATCTCCTTCACCATGCGGCCGGAATCGATAAAGCCGTAATGCGTGGCAAGGCGCGAAAGTTCATCCAATATATGGCTTGATATAAGCACGGTTATGCCGCGCTCCCTGTTAAGCTTGAGTATCAGTTCGCGCATTTCTATTATGCCCTGCGGGTCAAGGCCGTTCACCGGCTCATCCAGCACCAGAAAATCCGGCTCCCCCGCAAGCGCTATCGCTATGCCCAGCCTTTGCCGCATGCCCAGCGAAAAGTTCCGCGCCTTCTTTTTGCCCGTAGTGTCAAGGCCAACAAGGCGTAGCAGCTCCTCCGCCCCGTCGTCGCTCGGCATTCCGAGTATCCTGTATTGCTGAAGTATATTCTCCCTAGCGCTCATGTCCAGATATATACTCGGCGTTTCCACCACCGCGCCCATCCTGCGGCGGCTGTATGCCATTATGGCGCTTGAATCGTTCACGCCGTAAATGGCATAGCTTCCGCTTGTGGGCCGCTGCAATCCGCATATCACGCGGATAAGCGTTGTTTTGCCCGCGCCATTCCTGCCCACGAAGCCGTATATGGCGCCCTTGGGTATATGCATACTCAGCCCATCGAGCGCATTAAAGCCGCGGTAACGCTTGGTCAGCGCGTTTGTTGTGAGCACATATTCCATTCGTAATTACCTCCTTTGGTTTTATATACATATGATAAGCCCAAAGGGTCAAGAAAGCGGTTAAGGCAGGGGTTGAGAAACGGTTGAGATCATGCGTTGAACTTGAACCCTATTCCCCACACGGATTCTATATGATCCCTGCCGCAGGCCTCCCTGAGCTTTGCGCGCAGGTGGCTTATGTGCGTTTTCAGCGAATTTTCCGTGCAGTCCGGCGTGTCCGCGCTTATGCGTTCAAGAAGAACCGATTTGGCTATCACGTGCGAAGGGTTTTTCATAAGCAGCTTCAGTATTGCGTATTCCGTCCGCGTAAGGGCAACGTCCTTCCCCGCGGCAAGCACCCTGTGCTCCGCGGTGTCAAGCGTTATCTCCCCGCGGCTGTAAACTTCTGCAAGGGGCGAAGCGTCCCGCTCCCTCAGCCGCGCCGCAACGCGCGCCAGCAGCTCGCCCGTATCAAACGGCTTTGATAAATAATCCGACGCGCCGCCCATTATAAGATTGGCCTTATCCTCGGCGGCGGTTTTTGCGCTTACCACTATAACGGGTATTCCCTGCATATGCGGCAGTATCTCCTCCCCCGAAAGGCCGGGCAGCATAAGATCGAGCAATATAAGGTCAGGCCGCATGGTTTTGAGCACAAGCAGCGCCTCCGTGCCGGAATAGGCGCGCCGCGCGGCGTATCCCGCCCGTTCAAGCACCTCCTGCTCCATATTGCCTATGGCAATGTCGTCATCTATTATAAGAATTGTCTGCATACGTCCTCCGTCCTCTTTTATGATTTACAGCAGCCTTTCCCAGCGCACGTTTTCCCACGACGCCGTATCGAACGTGCTGCGTACGGCGCGGCACATAAGCTCCAGCTTTTTGCGTATCGCCGGCGATTGTATAAGCAGCTCCGCTTCGTCGTCATGCGTCATGAAGTATTCCATTATGCGGGCGCGGTCCTCTTTTTCATCCACGCACGCATAGCTGTCCACAAAGTATACATTATCTATGTCTCCGCTGTACAGCGTCCATTCATTCGTGTTGTTTATAAGCGTTGCGTCCCGGTAATATTCAAAGCCTTCGGGGTTCAGCGCGTTCCATTCGTCCGGCAATATGGCGGAATAATCATTGGTCAATATATGATTCTCGGTCGCGTGCCATATTTCGTGGCAAATAATGCCGTCCATGCCTTCGCCCGTGCGCACGTCCAGCGCAATGTTCTGCCATATGCCGTTTTCGTATGTGCAGCCTATTGCGCCATAGTTGCTGTCAATTTGCTCAACCAGCAGTATGCGCACGCCGCCTTCGCCCATGCCGTTCTTAAACTGGGCAAAAAATCCTTTCGGATAAAGCGAAAAGCTCCTTTTCAGCGCGCCCAGCGCGGCGTTTACGGCGCTTAGTTCCTCGCTTTGCCCCATCGTATCGGTCAATGTTATCGCGTGATCGCAAAGGGCTGCAGCCTCGCGGCACTGCGCGGAAAGCAGTATCCGCACGCCGTACTCCGCTTCAAGTTCGTCCGCATACTGCCGCGCCTGCTGCAAGTTTTCGGCAACGCCTTCGCCCGCGTCCGCCATCCAGTATGCCTGCGCAAGCGATTCATCAACAGCAAAAGGTGACGCCGTCTCAGCCGCATCCGCAACGTATTCAAACTCAAGCGCGTTCACGTCCGCCGCATAAAAGCGAAACTCCCCGCCGTGATACGCCGCGCCCACAAGCACGCCCGCCTCCTGAAGATAACACGAATTGTACATTTCCCCTGCTATTCCGTTTTCAGCAAGCGAACAGGCCTTTATTTCATTATCCATTGAATAAAGCGTAGTCTTGCCGCCGCTTATGCCGATAACATACGGCGAATCTGCAACGGAGTAAACATCGCCGCCCGCGTCAAGGAATATGCCTGAATCCGCAAACATGGCCCGCCCGTCGGAGCCGCTGTACAGGAAGCTGTACGCCATTGCGTCCGAATCAAAGTACATCAGCCGTATGCCGTTCGGCGTAAAATACGCCTGATAGCGTTCCTTTTGCAGCATAACGGGCCTGCCTGCGGCAACATCGATCATTGCCGTGCCGCACTCGCTGCTGTATGGCGAAAGGAAAAACTGCGCCGCCATAAGCCCGCTTTTATTATCAAATGCGGAAATATACAATAGCCTTAAATCGGGCGAAAGCGGGACCATTTCCTTTTCGCCGCTTTTTATATCCTGCACGCAGAGCGCATTGTCGCTCAGGTAATAATACTTATCCGCGGCATACGAAAAGAAGCCGTCCGCGTTTTCGGTCTGCACGGAGCTTATTTCCATAAGCTCCGCGCTCATGAATTTCCATGTGTTGGTATCGCGGTTGCACAGGGCGAACCTGCCGTCCGCGAACGTCTGCTCCTTCAGCGTCCATGCGCCCTTCAGTTTAGCTTCGCAAATTATTGCGTCCTCCGCCGCGTCAACAAGCCAAAGCGTGGTAACATTTGCCTCGTAATCCGCCCGGCATACGGCAACATGTGCCCCGCCCGCGGGGCACATGCCCGAAAGCGCGTCCGCCGCTATGCAATTAAGCGTGCGCACTGGCTGCCGCGGCGCATCAGTTTCCGCAGGGGCCTGTATATCACCCCCGCCGCAGCCGCAAAGCGCAAGCGTGAGCGCCGCAATGAGCAGCGCAAGAATCATTTTAGCGTGTTTTATATTCATATAATCTATTCCTTTCCATGCGGCGGAAATAGCATACACCCTGCCGCAACGCAATTATAGCTAACTAACGGTTGTTCGTCAACCGAATATGTAAATGCCCGCCTATGGCGGGCCGTATCATGGTTCAATATTGTTTACTGCGCAACGGTGAACAAAGCGTAGAAATAACCCTTTTGCGCCATGAGTGCATCGAAGCTACCCTGCTCGGCTATTCGGCCGTTTTTCAGCACTATTATGCCGTCGTAGCGGCGCAGCTGCGCTTCTTCAAGCGCATGGGTAACAACTATGCGCGTTACACCGTCCAGGTCAAGTATGTCGCACGCGACCTGATGCGCCGTCTCCGCGTCAAGCGCGGCGGTAGCCTCGTCCGCAAGCAGTACGGAGGATCTTTTCAGCAGGCTTCGCGCAATGCTCACGCGCTGCTTTTCCCCGCCGGAAAGCGCGCTGCCGTTTTCGCCGCAAAGGTAGTCCTCCCCGCGCTCCGCTATCAGCCCGCCAAGGTGCGCGCGGCGTATCGCGTCGTCAAGCTCCGCCTTGTCAAACGCGCGAAACATGGAAACGTTGTCCTTTATGGACGCGTTGAACACGAACACGTTTTGCTGTATCACGGATATTATATCGTAAAGCGATTCCGGCGCGATGTCGCGTATCTCCACTCCGTCAAGCGTTATGCTGCCGGAATAATCGGTATTCGCCGCCATAAGAAGATTGAGCAGGGTGGATTTTCCGCTGCCGCTGCCGCCGACTATGGCGTATGCCTTGCCCGCCTCAAACCGTGCGGAAACATCATGCAGCACATCCTTGCCCTCTTCATATCCAAAGGATACGCCGTTAAGCTCTATGCCCCGCGAAAGGCGCTCAAGCTTCTCAGTTCCCGCCGCGGTCCGGTTCTTTTCCAGCGCCGCCGCCAGCTTATCCACAAGGCCAAGCGCCGCCTTGCGCCCCGCCAGCAGCCCGGGCAGGGAGGCTATCGGCTCAATGGTAAAGTTCATAAGGTTTACAAAAAGTATCACTGCGCCCGGTGTAAGCCCGTATCCGTTCAGGGCGAAATACGCGCCCGCTATGAACACGCCGAGCTGCGCGAATATGGCGGTTATTGAGCCTATCATGCCGACTATTGTTATTATACGCTCCCGCCCGAACTTTTCCTTTTCAAGCGCGCGGTTGCTGCGGGCAAAAAGCTCAAATATCTCCTTTTCCGCCTTAAAGCTTTTCACCACGGAAAAGCCGGCAAGGCAATCGCTCAATGCGGCGGTAAAGTCGCGGTTGCGGTCGGACACTCTGCGTTCGGCAGCCTCCAGCCTGCCGCCCGTAAGCATGGACGCTATGAACGGCAGCACCGTGAGCGCGGCAGCTATGGCCGTCATAAGGGGCGAATAGAAAAGCATCATTATAAACGCGCCGAAGAACGTGACCGCCTTTGTTATCAGCGAAAGCTGCTGGGTAAGGTAGTTTGCCTCAACGCTTGCAGCGTCGTTGGTCAATGCGGAAAGGTAGGCCGCGGTGCTTTCGTCGCGGAAGGAGGATATGTTTTTGTTTATAAGCGTTTGGAACGCAAGGTCCTTATATTGGCGCATGGCGCGGGCAAGATAGCGGGGCATTGCAATGAACTGCAAAAGATATACCGCCGCGCACAGCACCAAAAACGCGCCGCTTAGCTTGGCAAGCGCTGCAAGCGGCAGCGAGCCTTCCGCGCCCGACGCGGCGTCGATAAGCTGCTGCAATATCCATGATATTATAAGATTGAGCGTTCCGCCGCCAAGCGCCGCGATTATCGCCACGCCAAGGTTCACCATATTTCCGCGGTAAAACTGCGCAACGAGCTGCTTTTTTAATGATTTAGTCCTCATTTTTCTTTATCTCCTTCCATATGGCACAGAGCGCGGCGTTGTCCAGCGCGCCTATCGTGTTTTCAATGCCTGCCATGGCGCTGGTGCCAAGGTCGTCATACGCGCTTTTGCGCTCCTTCTGCACGGTGAAGCGCAGCGTGGCAAGGTCGTAATCAGGCGCCGCATCAAACCCGCGCGCAAGCCTGAACGCCTGCAAAAGCGCATCCCGCGCGCCGGCGTCGTTTCCGCTTTTCTCCCGCGCATGGGCAAGGCAGGTAAAGAACAGGGCGTTCATCTTGTCCACAAAGTCGGCCTTTTCGCCGTTCTTCAGCCCGTTCAGCATGTCTATGCCCCATTGAAGCATGGCTTCGGCCGATGCATAATCCCTCGTATCGTCAAAGAAAACGTTTACATAGCCCATTATTATGCGGATAAGCGCAACAACGTGGTCAAGCAGAGCATCGCTTAAATACGGCAGCGCCTCGCCCGGCCGCTTGCAGTGGCTTGCAAGGGTCATGCCTATAATGTCGTTATACATGCCCGCGGCGTTGTGCTTTTTCAGCATGTCCACCGCCTGCTCGGCCTCCCCAAGGCAGAGCAGAACCTCCGCCATAACGCCGTGTATGGTGCTTTCGTTTATCTCCGGATCCGTATTCTGCGCAATTAGCAGCAGGCTTTGCCGCAGCAGCTCCATAGCGCGGATGAGTATGGGCTTATCCCCGCATTCTATTCCGAAGGAGCTGTATAAAACCGCGCTGTTATACGCAACGTCAAACACGTTCGGATATTTCTTGAGCGCCTTTTCCGCTTCCTCAAATCCCGCGCGGTCCTTTTCACGGCGGCATTGCTTTATCCGCGCCACGCTTGCCCCAAGGCGGTTGTCCTTCATTTCGTACCCCAGCAGCACGTCCACCGATGTATCGAAAAAGTCCGCCAGCTCCATCAGCATGCTCAGCTCCGGCTGCGAAAGCTTCGCTTCCCATTTATACACCGCCCCCGTTGTAACGCCCAGCACCTCCGCCAGCTGCTCCTGCGTAAGCGAGCGCTGCTTGCGGAACGCGCGTATGTTTTCCGCCAGTTTATTGGTCATCCGTTCGCCCTCCCCGTTGTTTTCGCTTACATTGTATCATCCGAGTGCCCAAAGCTGAACCCACCAGTCATACTGTTCGGATTTTTATTTTTATACCGTTGGTATGTATTTTAGAATAAGCCGTAAACTTTTCTGCAAAAACCGACTTTTCGCAACAAAAGGCGAAACATTCCTTGCAAATCCCTATATTTATGATAGAATTAAAAAGGGCAGGTTCTTGGGGCATTATAATCGGTGGACAAAGTTGGGACATTTAGACAAATAAATATTCGAAAGGTTCAAATCATGAAAAGCATACGAAACATGTGCAGCAATATAGCATGGATATGCAAACCGTATAAAAAATACGGGCTCTATCTTTTGCTTTCCATTGTTATTATGGGGCTTTATTCTCCCATTGAAGATTTTCTCTATGTATACACTCCGGAAATAATTCTTGAGTTACTGGC
>CAVDFM010000030.1:12159-16177 GCA_963608365.1 bacterium
CCGCTGTAACGCTTACCGTCGCCGGTTTTCTGAACAGCGCTATTTTCAAGCTTGCACGGGCATATTTTACGAAGCAGAAAACTTCTATCAGCCTTCAGGCCAATCGTGAGATTTATGAAAAAGCGGTGCATGTTGATTATAAGTATATCGACGATCCTAAATATTACGATAACTTTGCGTGGGCCGTGGAAGAATACTCTACCCAGCTTGGAAAGGCACGAGGATTTCTTATTGATTTCGCGCAATGCACGCTGAGTATAATCCTGTTGGGTACTCTTATCGCAACGCTCGGCCCGTGGATATTATTGATCGAAGTTGTGCAGATGCTTCTGCACGTTGTTGTCAACAAATATTTAAATGCCATTTCCATCAAGTATAAAGAGGACTTGGTACCTGTCGACAGGAGGCTGGGCTATTTCCATAGACTTTTCTATTTGAAAGAGTACGCCGCCGATATGAAGTCCACAATGCTCGGAAAAATTGCGGGCGAGTCATACGACAATTGCGGTGAGCAGAAGCTGAAGGTGCAGGCAAAATATGTATGGAAAATCGAACTGCTGTATATTTTGCATGAAGCTATCTTGTTCTCTACAGAGATAATCATTATGCTCTACATTATAAAGAACATTATTGCGGGCAATATACCGGAAGTTGCGATGTACATGACGCTGATGCTGTCATTTTACCGGTTGGATTCAAAAATTGACATGCTGACGTATCTGCTCAAGGATGCAAATGTTCTTTCCATGAACGTAGAAAGAATAAGGAAATTCTTCAAGCTTGAATCTAAAATCGAGAACGCCGTCGGGCCGGCGAAGGTTCAGCCCGAAAGCGGATGTTTCTCAGTTGAATTAAAAGACGTCGGCTTTTCCTACGATAATTCGGATTTCTCGTTATCTAATTTGAATCTGTCTATTCAGCCGGGCGAAAAGATTGCGATAGTAGGTGAAAACGGCGCAGGAAAATCCACCTTTATGAAGCTGCTGCTAAGGCTTTATGATGTTGACAGCGGAACGATATATATAAACGGCAGGCCCATAAAGGATTATGATGTCCGCCGGATGCGCAGCCGTATCGGAGTTGCGTTTCAAAACACGAATATATACGCAATGAGCTTTGCCGACAATATCTCGCTGTATCATCCCGTAACCGCCGAAAAGATGCGCGAGACGGCAAAGCAGCTTGGGCTTGACGACGTCTTAAAAAAGAACTGCGCAGATTATGACGCCCAGCTGACGCGCGAGTTTTTCGAGGATGGCATTCTCCTTTCCGGCGGCGAAGCGCAGAAGGTAGGATTATCCAGGGTAATGTCAGGGGACTTCAGCCTGCTTTTGCTTGACGAGCCCTCCTCCGCCCTTGACCCGCTGGCAGAGTACAAGCTGAGCGAAGCAATTCTCAGCGCGGCCAATCAGACGACTACCATCATGGTTTCGCACAGGCTATCCAGCGTAAGGGACGCGGACAGGATCATCGTAATGGACCACGGCCAAATCTGCGAAAGCGGAACCCACAGCGCGCTGATGGAAGCCAAGGGAAAGTATTATGAAATGTTCACAAAGCAAGCGGAGAACTATGTGAAGCAGTAGGCATCGCCATTGTGATAAGCCAAAACGGCATACTTTGTCTTATACACGAAAGCCGGAACAGTTACTTATCTGCTCCGGCTTTTATATTCGGCATGTGCGTTATTGTTCAGGCCATGTTTATTCTCAGTAAAACAGGCAGTCGGCATAGTCAAGCTTTTTATAGCTGACGATAAAGTATATGATCTCCGCGATCGCCGTAATGACCCACGAAAAAATATACAGCAGATACAAGGACGGAATGGTATGGAAATAAGCAAACACGGTATATATCCACGCCACGCGGAACACGCATGAACCCATTATAACTATCGCCGTCGGCACAAGGCTCTTGCCGATACCGCGGCAAGCTGCTATCGAGCAGTCCATAAAGGCGCCGAAAGCATAGGAAAAGCACATTATCTGCGTGCGCTGCAATCCCGCCTCAATAACCGCCTCGTCATTGGCAAACAGGGACAAAAACTCCCTGCCGAACAGGAACAATGCTCCGCCCAGTATCGCACCCGTCAGGAATGAATATACGATGCCGATAAAGTAGCTTTTCAGCACGCGGTCGCGTTTGCCGGCCCCAAGGTTCTGCCCCATGAAGGTTGAACAGGCGGTATAAAACGCCGCCATAACATTATAGATGATGGAATCGGCATTGGCGGCGGCGGAATTGCCCTCAACCATAACCGAATCAAAGGAATTGACCGCACCCTGTATAAACAGATTGGCTATGGCGAAAATGGCAAACTGAAGCCCCGCCATAATTCCCATCTTAAAAATGCTTTTCCCTTCAGATCTATCCATCCCGTTTTTCAAATCCTGAAAACGGAAAGCGCAGTTGTCATCCTGCCGCCGCATATGTATCAGGATCAGCACCGCGGACACATACTGCGTGATTATGCTGGCAAGCGCAACGCCATCCTCCGCCATACCGCAGACTATTACGAAAAACAGGTTGAATATCACATTCAGGATGCCCGCGATCATCAAATACGCAAGCGGGCGCTTCGTATCGCCGTTCGCGCTGAGTACGCCGTTACCGAAGTTGAAAATGCCCAGAGCCGGCATGCCGAGCGCGTATATCCGAAAATAGAGTATGGCGCCTTCAATAAGGTCGTCCTTTGTGCCGAGCAATTCCAGCATGAATCGTGCTGAAACAAGGCACAGCACCATTATGATGCAGCCCGTTGCAAGGCAAATCACAAACGATGTGCGAACGGATGCGGAAGTCCTTTTGCCATCCTGCGCACCAAGGTTCTGCGCAACGCGAACGTTTACGGCGCTTCCCATGCCAATGAGGAAGCCCGTAAAAAGCGACACAAGGATCGTGGTTGAGCCGACCGCGCCCAAGGCTTCCGCGCTTGAAAATTTGCCTACGACCGCCACATCCGCCATATTGAAAAGCACCTGCAAAAGCTGAGACAGCATAAGCGGAATGCTGAACAGCAGCATGTTTTTCCACAGGGAGCCGTCCGTCATATGTATCTCGCTGTGTGTCTTCATAACAACCACAGACTCTTTTGCCATATCATAAACCTCCGAAACGCCGCAATCCTCATTGCGCCGTTTTGCCTTTCATTCTTCGTTCAAGCTAATTTTTTATTATAGCATAAAATACGAATAAGTCCATATATTTCGCGATGAAAAGGAGCGGGACATTTGCCCCGCTCCTAAGCGTGTTATGAGTTATTTGCTCAATGCCTGATTTACTTCTGCGATGGCGCTGTCGGAGAGCGGAATGTGGGTTTCGGAATCCACAAAAATCGGTCCGCCGTCATAGTCTGCGCTCCTAAAACAGCCGCCTGCCGCAGCTATATAAATGGCATACTCTTTTTCACTCTTTTCCATCCAGCTTTCATCCACGCTGAATTGGTCGTAGACTGTGCCGGTATCGTAGTCGATCGCCATACTAACGGTGTCGTAACCTATGCCGTCCACAAAGCTATCACAGTTTGCTTTCACCATAAGGAAGTGCAGCGGCAGATGCTCACGGCCAAAATCGTCCATTATCAGTTCAAAAGCGCAGGTCACGGCAAAGGGCTGTGCCTCCTGACCGAATGTCTTTTCAAACGCCGCTTTTCTTGCCAAATACTCATCGCTTTGAATATAGGCGCTCAAATGCTCAATCAAAAAATCCTTGGCAGAGATTTCTTTCCCGTCAACAACGATATTAGCGGGCGCATCATTGCTTACGATAGTGTTGTTCTCGCTGCTTACGATAGTGTCGTTCTTCCCGCCGCAAGCCGCAAGGCTCAGGCACATTACCGCCGCCAGAAGCAGCGCAATCAGCTTTTTCACGTTTTCTTTCCTCGTTTCATTTCTTCTGCAATACGCGGTGGTTATTATACCAATGTCACTTTATAAAGTAAAGGGAAAAGAAACCAATGTGATTTTATAACCACCCCCGCTCACCTCAGTTAAAACATTGGTGGGCGGGGGTATTATCG
>CAVDFM010000031.1:0-15966 GCA_963608365.1 bacterium
AAACAGCGCAAAGCCCGCTTTTTTATTTATGATTTTTCTTATTCCTTAAACTGATACATATAAAGGCCGGCGTACATTTTGTTCAGCTTCATCAGCTCTTCATGCGTGCCGCGTTCCTCTATGCCGTCCTTGGTAAGGACGATTATCTCGTCCGCATTCTTGATAGTGGAAAGCCTGTGCGCAACTATTATGCAGGTGCGGCCCTTGGCAAGCTCCGACAGGGACTGCTGGATGAGCATTTCGGTCGCGTTATCAAGTGCGCTCGTGGCCTCGTCCAGAATAAGTATGCTGGGGTTTTTCAGGAATACGCGCGCAATGGATATGCGCTGCTTCTGCCCGCCGGAAAGCTTAACGCCGCGTTCGCCCACATTTGTGTCGTAGCCGTTTTCAAGCGTCATAACATAATCGTGTATGTTGGCCTTTTTGGCGGCTTCGATTATTTGCTCGTCCGTTGCGTTAAGATTGCCGTAGGCAATGTTTTCGCGTATGGTGCCGTTGAAAAGGAAAACGTCCTGCTGAACTATGCCTATGTTGCGGCGCAGGGAATAGCGCGTCATGTCGCGTATGTCCATGCCGTCTATGGTTATGGCGCCGGAGTCTATTTCATAAAAGCGCGGTATAAGGTTGCAAAGCGTTGTCTTTCCGCCGCCGGAGGGGCCTACCAGCGCAACGGTCTTGCCCTTGTCTATGCGCATGGAAAGGTGCGATATCACCTTGGCTTCGGTATCGGCGGAGTCGCTGTTGGAATAGCGGAAGGATACGTCGTCAAAAACTATGTTGCCTTCAAGCTTGTCGGGGTTCAGCTTGCCGTCGTCCGCTTCTTCGGGCTCGTCCATTATCTCCACGAACCGCTGGAAGCCCGTCATGCCCTCCTGAAGCTGCTCAAACAGGCTCACAAGGCGGTTTATGGGCTTCATGAATATTGAAACATAAAGCAAAAACGCCACAAAATCGCCGGAGTTTATTTTGCCGTAATAGAAGAACAAGCCGCCCGCCGTAAGCACCAGCAGATAGAGCATATCGTTAAAGAAGTTCATGCCGCTGCCAAACGTTGCCATGGCGCGGTATGCGCGGCTGCGCGCCTTTTTGAAGTTTTCGTTGGCCACGCCGAATTTGGCGTTTTCATGCTCGTCCGCAGTATAGGAACGGGAAACGCGCATGCCGGCTATTGCCGTTTCAACGTTCGCGTTCACCTCGCCCACCTGCACGCGGGATTCTTTGAAGGCCACGTTCATCTCCCTGCGCGTTTTCACGGCAAAGAATATCATAAGTGGTATCACCGCAAAAATTATCAGCGCAAGGTAAATGTTTATGTTTGCAAGCATTATGAAGGAGCCTATAAGCGTTATGCCGGATATAAACGCATCCTCCGGCCCGTGGTGCGCCAGTTCCGATACTTCAAACAAGTCGTTCACAAGGCGGCTCATTATTGCGCCGGTCTTGTTTTCATCAAAGAAGGAGAAGGGCAGCTTTTGAAGATGGCGGAACATGTCGCGCCGCATATCGCCCTGTATACGAACGCCCACAATATGGCCCCAATACTGAATTATATAGTTCATTGCCGCCTTTATAAGATATATCCCGAGCAGCACGCCCGCCCAAACCAGCAGCAGCCTAAGTTCCCTGTTGGGAACATATATGTTGGTTATGTTTTTGGCTATCATCGGGTAAAAAAGATCGCATATGGCAACCATGAGCGAGCACGCCGTATCCAGCAGGAAAAGACGCCTGTGCGGTTTGTAATACTTGACAAACCGTTTTACCATGTTCATTTGCACTGTACTCCTTTTCATTTTAATTCACACTTATTTTATTGCATATGTATTGTATCATACATTATGGGCTTTTGCAAAGGGCGCATATCTATTGCATTTGCGCGCCGTTTTCGATTATAATATGCCAAAAGCAAAAACGGAGGATGAACGCTATGCCCTCAACCAAAGCAAAAAGCCTTACCGAGCGCACGGGAGAAGCGCTTTGCGACATGATACTGATACAAAAGCAGTTCAAGCCGGGGGATAAACTGCCAAACGAATTTGAACTTTCCGCAAGGCTTGGCGTGAGCCGCGCAACGCTGAGGGAGGCCGTGCGCGCGCTGATAGCGCAGGGCGTACTGGTTGTTAAGCGCGGCAGCGGCACATTCATCGCCAACGAGCTGCCGAATATAGGCGACGTAAGCATAAATTCTATGGACTTCATGCGCGTGCGGCTGAGCGATCTTTACGAGATACGCCTTATGTTTGAACCGCAAAGCGTTAAGCTTGCCTGCGAACGCGCGGAGGACGGCGAGCTTGCCGCAATAGAGGAACAGGCGAAGAAGGTTAACAGACTGCTCAGGAGCGACGGCAACTGGCCGGACGCAGACCAGGAGTTCCACGAAATGATAGGCGCGGCGAGCCACAACGAATTTATAAGCCGCCTCTTCCCCATTATAAACAGCGCCGTGCATGAGGTTATGCTCATATCTACCAATCAAAAGCTGCTCAAGGACATGGTGCGGCGGGACAACGCGCTGATAGTTGAATTCATGATGAAGCGCGACGGGGACGGCGCAAGCCACGCCATGAGCATACACATACGGCACATGATAAACGCGCTTAAACTGAACAGCTGAGGGAAAAGGCATGGCACAGAGCGTATTTGAAAAGGAATATATAATTTCGCCGGACTATTGCGACGCGGCGGCGGCAATGTCCCCGCTGGCGGCGTTCACGATATTTCAGGCAATGGCCGCGGAACATGCGGAGCAGATAGGCGTTGGCGGGATGGCAATGGCTAAGCGCGGCGAATTTTGGCTTACGGTACACACGCGGATAGATTTCTTTTCCCGCGCGCGGCTTATGGATACGGTCACGGCGGCAACGTGGCCCGAGCAATGCGCGGACGAAGCCTACCGCTGCTTCAGAAGCTACAGCTTAAAGCAGGGCGAAAAGCTTATAGCCCTCGGCAGGACGCAGTGGGCAATACTGGGCAATGGCGGCAAACTGATGCACTTTGGCGATACGGGCTTTCCGAAGGAGTTTGAATACAGCCCCATGCAGGGCATAACGGATACGCCCACCCGCTTTGTGGATGATTTCGGTGAGGACGACTTTGCGTTTGAATATACCGTCCGCTCAACGGACATAGACTTCGGGCAGCACATGAACAACGTTTGCTATGCGCGGCTGGCGCTGGACTGCCTGAGCGCGAAGGAGATAGCATCGGGCAAAATTAAATCCGCGGAGATACATTTCAGCGCGCCCAGCCTTGAAGGCGAACGGCTGAGGATTTACAAAAGAACCGATGGCAGCGCGCTATATATCTGCATCAAAAAGCCGGACGGAAAAACCAGTGCGTTAAGTAAGATTGTAATGTAGAACAGAAACTTTGAAAAAGGGGTTGTTAAGGGGCGATAAGCCCCTTTAATTTTATTCCGGCTTTGGCGGCTTTGCCGCCGAAACGGAGAAAGCCCGAAGGGATTTCATACCCTGCGGGTTTTGCCGCCCGGGAGCGAACGCGAGAGGAAAAAACCGAGAAAAAATCGAAGAAGCGGCAATTAGCCGCTTCTTCGAAAAAGCTATGCTTTATGCCTTCGGGCCGGCTTCGATGATATTCTTGGGCATGTTGGAATACTTCTCGAAATTCTTCACGAAGCGGGCGGCCAGATCCTTGGCGGTGGCTTCGTATTCGGCGTCGTTATTCCAAAGTCTGCGCTGGCTGAGGAATTCATCCGGCACGTTGGGGCAGGTGGTGGGAACCATAACGTTGAATATGGGATCCAGCACGAATTCGCCCTTCTCCAGGTCGCCGTTCAGCGCGGCGGTAACCATGGCACGGGTGTACTTGAGCTTCATACGGGAACCTACGCCGTACTTGCCGCCGGCCCAGCCGGTGTTTACAAGGTAAACGTTGGTGTGGTACTTTTCAATGCGCTCGCCCAGCATGTTCGCATATACGGAAGGATGCAGGGGCAGGAAGGGCGCGCCGAAGCAGGTGGAGAACGTGGTCTGCGGTTCAACTATTCCGCGCTCGGTACCGGCCAGCTTGGAAGTGTAACCGGACACGAAGTGGTACATGGCCTGGTCGGCATTGAGCTTGGAGATGGGAGGCAGCACGCCGAAAGCATCCGCGGTAAGGAATATAACGGTCTTGGGATGGCCCGCAACGCCGGGAATGAGGCAATTGGGGATATAATCCACGGGGTAGCCAACGCGGGTATTTTCGGTCAGGCTCTTGTCCGCATAGTCAAGCTTGCGGGTTTCGGGATCCATAACAACGTTTTCTACCAGTGCGCCGAACTTGATGGCGTTCCAAATCTGGGGCTCGTTTTCCTGGGAAAGGTTGATGCACTTGGCGTAGCAGCCGCCTTCGATATTGAATATGCCGCTCTCGCTCCAGCCGTGCTCGTCGTCGCCTATAAGGCTGCGGTTAGGATCTGCGGAAAGGGTGGTCTTGCCGGTGCCGGAAAGGCCGAAGAACAGCGCGCTGTCGCCTTCCGCACCAACGTTGGCGGAGCAATGCATGGTGAACACGCCCTTCTTGGGGAGCAGATAGTTCATCACGGAGAATACGCTCTTCTTTATTTCGCCCGCATACTGGCTGCCGGCGATTATAACGGTGCGCTTGTTGAAATTGACTATTATTGCGGCCTCGCTGTGCACGCCGTCCACTTCGGGGGAGCACTTGAAGCCGGGGGCTGCGATTATGGTAAAGCCGGGAACGAAGTCCTTGAGCTGCTCCTCGGTAGGACGGACAAGCAGCTGATGGATGAACAGGTTCTGGCTGGCAAGCTCGTTAACAACGCGCACGGGCAGATGATACTGCTCGTCCGCACCGGCAAAGCCTTCGAACACAAACAGCTCGCGGCCCTGCAGGTAAGCGGTCATGCGGTTATATATGGCTTCGTACTTTTCTTCGCTTATGGGAACGTTTACCTTGCCCCAATCTATATCGTCGTGAATATTGGGCGCATCGACCACGAAGCGGTCGTCGGGGGAACGGCCGGTATATTTGCCGGTGGTAACTACCAGCGCGCCGGTTTCGCTCAGCGTGCCTTCACCGCGGCGAAGCGCATGCTCTACAAGCTGTGCAGGCGTAAGATTCTTGTACACGGCCTTGGGCGCGATTATGCCAAGCGCCTCAATGTAATCACTCATTTTCAAATAGCTCCTTTCAACGTTGCGCGATAATTATCGCATATTAAGGTCATATAACCCTAACCGGAATGATTATACCCCGAAGCAGTGCTTATTGCAAGCGCGGCGGCATATGTGTTACAATAATGTCATGAAAAAAAGTAAAATACACAAGTATACATTGCTGCTTTGTATACCGCTGGCGCTGCTGATGGCTGCCTGCGGCATAATCGATCCTTATGCGCCGGTGGAAACGGTTGAAATACAGCCGCCCACGCCCGCGCCAGCAACGCCGATTCCCACGGCAGAGCCTACGCCTACGCCCGTGCCAACGCCGGAACCTACTCCCGAGCCGACACCGGAGCCCACGCCAGAACCCACGGCATACCGCAGCGAGGATTATCCCCTTGCGGCAAAAAGCCTGAGGACGCATGAGGGCGGACGCTATGCCGAGGAAGCCAAGCTGAACGACGATCCTTCGCTTTTTAAGGCCGTGGTGGATTTGACCAATCAGGCCGTTTTTGTATATACTGCCGATGAAAACGGCGAATATACCACGCTTGTGCGCGAGATGATATGCTCAAGCGGAATAGAGGAAACCAACCGCAGCCCGCGCGGAACATTCACCATGGGCGATGATTACAAGCGGTTTGCATTCTTCGTGCGGTTCAACTGCTATGCCCAGTATTGGAGCCAGATACGCGGCAGGATATATTTCCACTCCGTGCCGTATTCAGAGCGGGACGACAGATATCTTATGGAAGAAGAATTCTGGAAGCTGGGCGAGCCCGCGTCGCACGGATGCATACGGCTGCTGCCGGATGATGCGCAATGGGTGTATCTTTATCTTTGCCCCGGCACAACGGTAGTTATAACCGATGAATTTGACCGGGATGAGGAGCTGCGCGCGCGGCTTTTGCCCAAGGAAACGCCCACGCCGGATTGCTACATGATACAAGGCAAGGAATAATAAACAGGAGGATATATACTAATGAAGGTATTGCTTATCAACGGAAGCCCGCGCCCGCGCGGATGCACCTATACCGCGCTGAAAGAGGCGGAAAAGACGCTGAACGAAGCCGGAATAGAAACCGAGATATTCCACATAGGCGCAAAGGCGATACAGGGCTGCACGGACTGCGGCGCATGCGCCGGCGGCAAGCCCTGCGTGTTCGATAAAGAGGACGAAGTTGTTACCATCGCCCGCAAAAAGGTGAATGAGGCGGACGGCGTAATAGTCGGCAGTCCCGTGTATTTCGCAGGCCCCAACGGCAACCTTACAGCATTCCTGAACCGCCTGTTTTATGGCGGCAGCGTAAACTGCGCCGGCAAACCTGCCGCGGCAATAGCCTCCGCCCGCCGCGCCGGCACCACCGCCACGCTTGATGTGCTGAATAAATATTTCATAATCCGCGGCATGCCGATAGTGCCCAGCCAGTATTGGTGCATGGTGCACGGCAACAGCCCCGAAGAAGTGGCGCAGGACAAAGAGGGCCTGCAGATAATGCGCACCCTTGGTCGAAACATGGCGTGGCTGCTCAAGTGCATAGCCGCAGGCAAGGCCGCGGGCATAAACCTGCCCGAGCGCGAACCCCGCGTGAGCACAAATTTTGTGAGGTAAAATGGGATTATTGCGTGTCGCAACCCCTCACAACTCCAGCTTCAGATCGCCGTCCTTTATCCAGCCGAGCTTACGCAAGGGGTAAGCGACGAGCGGAGTAAGTACGGCGGGCAGTATGAAGCAGACGAGCAGCATGCCTATCCAGCTTTTTGCGGAGCCGAAGCCCTCGCTTGCCATAACGCCTATCGGGCCCACAAGGCCGCAGGTACCCATGCCGCTTGCCACGCCAACGCCGTTTTCCATTTTGAAAACGCAGGAGGCTATGGGGCCGGTTATTGCGGAAACTATCGTTGGCGGCAGCCATATGCGCGGATTTTTCACTATGTTGCCCATTTGCAGCATGCTTGTGCCGAGTCCCTGCGCCACAAGGCCGCCATAGCGGTTTTCCTTAAAGCTCATCACGGCAAAGCCCACCATCTGCGCGCAGCAGCCCGCCGTGGCCGCGCCGCCCGCAAGGCCTATAAGCCCCGCCGTGCCGAAGGAGGCGCATATTGCGGCGCTGCTTATGGGCAGCGTGAGCGCAACGCCAACCAGCACCGATACCAAAATGCCCATGAAGAACGGATGCATTTCGGTGGCGCGCATTATAAGATTGCCAAAGCCAGTCATAACGGCGGATACGCCCGGCCCGGCAAGCCGCGCAATGAGCAGCCCGCTCACGATCGTGACCGTTGGCGTAACAAGAATATCAACTTTTGTCTCTTTTGAAACTATTTTCCCAAGTTCCGCGGCGACCGCGGTGCAGATGAGCGTGCCAAGCGGCCCGCCGAGGCTGTTCGCCCCGTATCCGACGGCGCACAGGCTGAAAAGCACCAGCGGCGGCGCCTGGAGCGCAAGCCCTATTGCAACGGCCATTGCGCTGCCGGTTGCGGCGGACGCGAACGCGGCAATTTCATTCAGCCAGTCAAGGCTCAACTTGTCCGCAAGGGTAGAAAGGATAGTGCCTATAAGCAGCGACGCGAAAAGGCCCATTGCCATCGATCCCATTGCATCCACAAGGTATCTTTTTACGCTGAACACAACGCCTTTGCGCGCCAGGAATGCGGCTATGCCGCCGGTATGGGGAGTTTTTTCTCCCATTTTATCCTCCGGAAATGCGTCCCGCCGCCCCTTACCCGTGAACGGCAGGCGTGTTGCAAACGGCCGCGCGGTTCATCAGCCGTCGCGGTCATATAGCACCGCGTAAAGTATAACACATAATTATACTGCTCTTCCATAAATTTATATTTTCACAAGAAAAAAGAGACGTTACCGTCTCTTTGTAGTTTACATTATTGCTTTATGCGCCGCGTTTTGCCGTATCGTCAACGGTATCGGCATCGGGTGCGGGCAGGGAACCGTCCTTCATGCGCAGCGTGGCGTAAAGATTGCCTGCGTATGCGGCCTTGCCGGAGTTTGTGTTGTTCCTGAGCACGCCTATGCAGCACAGCACGCCAAGCCCCACGAACAGCAGATCCTGCAGCAGGCTTGAACGGATAGCGTCCGCATATTCGGGTATCTCCGCCATGCCGTACTGTATCAGCAGAATGGCTTCTTCAAACGTATAGTCATAATTTATCATGCTGTCCGCAATGTCCACGCCGAACGTGAGCGCGACCGCGCCCAGCGCCGCGCAGATTATGCTTATAACTATGGCGAACGAATTCATGCGGCCCTTGAGCAGCTTATATCCGAAAAACGCGCCCAGCGGAATAAGTGCGCACAGCATGGCATATATCCTTTCCGTGCCGAATATAACGGCTATATTCACCACTATGCCGAGCAGCGCGCCTATAACTGCGCCAACTATGCCTGTAAAGTAGTTGCCTTCGTCGTTCGCCTTGGCTTCGTTTGCGGCATTGCGCAGGGAGTTTGCGCACTCCGTATGCACCGCGCGGTAGCCTGCTGGTATTGAGCCGCGCTGTTCGCAGTACATCACCGCATCCGTATCCGTGCGCCCGCAGTACGGGCATACAGCCGTAAAGCCTACGCCGACCCTGCGCCCCGCATCCACGGCGGCGTTTGCCGCGGCAAGCACCGCATCCACGGCGGCGGGAGCTTCCGTATCTTTTTCAACGTTGACGCTAACCGTCACCGTGTAGCCTTTTGCAACACCATTTATGCCGGCAAATTTGAGCGAATTGCCCATTGCGGTCTTTTCGTCCGCGGAAAGCTTCCTGTCCAGCACAAAGACAACGCTCAGCTGCTTTGCGGTAAATACGCTTACCGTAAACGGCACTCCGTTTGCCGTGCCGAACGCGGCCGTATTGCCCGTGGCCATGCCGCGTTTGGCGCATTCGTTGATGAATTCTGCAGTCTTCATGTTTATACCCTCCGTTGTTTAATTGAACGGCTCAAGCGAGCGCGCAAGTATGCCATGCATCTTGGCTATCGCAATGCCGTAATTTGTAATGGGTGTGCCGCAGTCGCGCGCATGGCGCAGGCGGTATTTCATTTCACGCGCGGTCAGCATGCAGCCGCCGCAGTGCACTATAAGCGCGTATTTGGCAAGGTTTTCGGGAAATTCCCCGCCGGACGTGAATTCATAGTTCAGCTTTTTGCCCGTGTAATTGCCTATCCACCCGGGCAGCTTGACGGAGCCTATGTCGTTGCACTGCCTGTGGTGCGTGCAGCCTTCGCTTATAAGCACGGTGTCCCCGTCCTTCAGCCGCGCTATCGCCTCCGCGCCCGCTGCAACGGTTTCAAGTTCGCCCTTATAGCGGGCAAAAAGTATTGAAAACGACGTAAGCTGAATGTCCTTGGGTACTATGGCGTCAACGGCTTTGAACGCCTGCGAATCGGTAACCACAAGGCGGGGCTTTGGCAGCGCGTCAAGCGCGGCTTTAAGCTCGCTCGGCTGCACCACAACGGTTATTGCGCGGTTATCCAAAATGTCGCGTATGGTTTGCTGCTGCGGCAGGATAAGCCTGCCCTTAGGCGCGGATTCATCGATAGGCGTTACGAGTATTATAATATCGTTTGGCTTTATAAGGTCGCCTATAAGCTGCCGCGCGTTCTCCGCGCCGCTCATCATGCGGCCGAGCCGCTCCTTCAATTCGTGTATGCCGCTG
This sequence comes from bacterium, assembly GCA_963608365.1. Classification (GTDB taxonomy): domain Bacteria; phylum Bacillota; class Clostridia; order Christensenellales; family CAG-138; genus Phil1. Next base: position 9,789 of record CAVDFM010000031.1, read on the forward strand.
CCGGTAACGGCGCTTATGTACAGTTCGTTTTCGCCCGCTTGGGGAACCGTTTCAAGCAGATCGCTTTTGTTGTACGCAATTATATAGGGTATCTCCTTCGCGCAGAACAGGGCTATAAGTTCCTTATCAGTCGCGCTCAGCCCAAGCGTTGCGTCAACCACCAGCACCGCTATGTCCGCGCGGTTGAGCGCCTGCCGCGCCCGCTGCACGCGCATCGCGCCAAGCTCGCCTTCATCATCAAGCCCCGGTGTGTCTATTATCACCACGGGGCCGAGCGGCAGTATCTCCATCGCCTTCTGCACGGGGTCGGTGGTGGTTCCCTTTATATCGGACACCAGCGAAAGTTTCTGCCCCGTTACGGCGTTTACAACGCTGGATTTGCCCGCATTCCTAAGGCCGAAAAAGCCTATGTGCGCCCTTTCGGCGGATACTTTGTCGTTCAGTCCCATGGCAAATGCTCCTTTTGTTCAGCCTTGATTTAGAAGCGGAAATCGCGCCTGTTGGAGGACTTTATTTCCTCTATATGCTCTGTGGCGATGCGCTTCACGTTATCGTTGGGTATCTTCTTGAGTTCGCGCTCTATCAGCGCGTAGCCGACCTTCTTTGTTTCCTCGCTTGCGTAGTCAACAAGGTATTCGGTCAGCGTCATAAGGGCGTTGGGATGGCAGCAGTTCAATATCTGCCCGTTCTTGCAAAGGGACATGAATCTATCTCCCGTGCGGCCCTCGCGGTAGCACGCGGTGCAGAAGGAAGGAATGTGGTCCATCTCCATCAGCCAGCGCACGACCTCGTCCAGCGTCCTTTGGTCGGATACGTCAAACTGTTCGGAATCGTGCGGGCGTTCCTCCTCGGTATAGCCGCCGACGGATGTGCGGCTCGCGCCGGAAATTTGGGATATGCCATAATCAAGCACCTTGCCGCGCACGGCTTCGCTTTCGCGGGTGGAAATTATCATGCCGGTATAGGGCACGGCTATGCGTATGCAGGCGATTATTTTGGCGAACATATCGTCGCTCAGGCTGTTGTCGAACACGTCCGGATCGATATCGTCCGCATGCTTAACGCGCGGCACGCTTATGGTGTGCGGGCCAACGCCGTGAACGGCCTCCAGATGCTCCGCATGCATAAGCAGCCCCGCAAATTCATACTGATAGCCTTCAAGGCCGAACAGTACGCCCAAGCCAACGTCGTCTATGCCGCCTTCCATGGCCCTGTCCATGGCCTCGGTATGGTAATCATAATCATGCTTGGGGCCGGTGGGGTGCAGCTCAAGATAGCTGGGCTTGTTGTACGTTTCCTGGAAAAGTATATATGTGCCTATGCCCGCATCCTTCAGCTTGCGGTAGTTTTCAACCGTGGTCGCGGCAATGTTCACGTTAACGCGGCGAATGTCCCCGTTTTTGTGATGCACGGAGTATATGGTCTTTATGCAGTCCAGTATGTATTCTATCGGGTTATTCACGGGGTCCTCGCCCGCTTCTATGGCAAGGCGCTTATGGCCCATGTCCTGAAGCGCTATTACCTCGTTTCTTATTTCTTCCTGAGTGAGCTTTTTGCGGGCAATGTGCTTGTTCTTCATGTGATACGGGCAGTACACGCAGCCGTTCACGCAGTAATTGGAAAGATACAGCGGCGCAAACATGACTATTCTGTTGCCGTAGAACGCAAGCTTTATTTCGTTTGCCAGCTTATACATTTCCTCTATTTTTTCGGGAATATCGCACGCAAGCAGCACGCTCGCTTCCCTGTGGGTAAGTCCCGCGCAGGTAACGCCGGAGCCGTTCTTCTTGGGCCGCGCCTTTTCAAGCAGCGCGTCGATAAGCTCTATGTTGTTCTTGTTGGCGTTTGCATACGCTATCGTTTCGCGTATTTCGGCGTCGTTTATAAATTCCTCCGCCTTCATGGATTTGGGATTGTAGATTGCCATAAGTCTTTCCTTTCTTGTACTCAGAATATTCTTTGTATTCAGATTTTCTTTATATCCCCGCGGTCCGTGACCACGTTGAAGCCTATTGATTGCATACGCGCGGCAAGGCAGGCCTTGCATTGCGCCGATTCGTCGCCCGTGCATATCTTGTTTTCATAAAGCTCGTACTTTTTGCGCACATTTACGGGCGAAAGATTGGGCATTACCACGTTCGCGCCCGCCAGTATGCCGTCCTCCCGTCCGGTGGGGCTTATGGTGCCGAGCGCCGTGGTCGCCGGCAGCAGTATGTTCGGCTTTATAAGGCGGATAAGTGACAAAAGATATATCGTTTCCTCCGCGCTGCCGGCGGGGTAATTGCCAAGCGGGGTTTCATGGTGCGGTATAAACGGGCCTATGCCGCACATGTCCGGAGAGAAGTTTTCTATGAATTTAAGATCCTCCGCCAAGGTATGCGCCGTTTGGAAGGGCGAACCTACCATAAAGCCGCAGCCCACCTGGAAGCCGAGCTCCTTCAAATCCTTAAGGCAGCGCATGCGGTTGTCGAAAGACATTCCGGCAGGATGCAGCTTTTCATAATGCGCCTTGTCCGCCGTTTCGTGCCTAAGAAGGTATCTGTCCGCGCCCGCCTCGCGCATGCGCGCGTAATCCGCGCGGCTGTATTCGCCAAGGGACAGTGTTATTGCGCAGTCCGGATATTCCTTGCGTATGGCCTTTACCGTTTCGCATATCTCGTCCGCACTTTTAACGTTTTCGCCGCCCTGCAAAACGAATGTGCGGAAGCCGAGCGCGTAGCCCTCCGCGCAGCAATCCATTATCTGCTCCCGCGTCAGCACATAGCGCGAGCATGCGGCGTTGGAGCGGCGTATGCCGCAATACAGGCAATCGTTCCTGCAAACGTTGCCTATTTCTATAAGCCCGCGCACGAATACGCTGTTGCCGTAAAATTCCCTGCGCGCCCTGTCCGCAAGCGTGCGGGCGTATGCCGCGGCTTCATCATTGCGCCCGGCTACGAGCCGCTCGTATTCTTCAAGCGAAAGGGAGTGGAATGTATTCAGTTTGTCTATCAGCGAAATAAGCTCACTCATCGGCCACCACGTTTGAATATGCTGTTTTTACGCTCAATCCTTCAATGTTGCCAAGCTTGCCCGCAAGTGCGGAGATGGTATCCTGCGGCGCGTCGATCGCTATGGACACTATATTTATGCCCTTTTTGCGGTACGGTATGCCCATGCGGCCTATTATATGCTCGCCGTATTCATGCAGCACGGCGTTCAGCCGCTCCACCGCGTCCCCTTTTTCAACTATTATTGCCATCACGGCTACCCGCGTCTGCATAGCGTTACCTCCGTTTTTATAAAAAATAAGCTGCGCCCGACGGGGCGCAGCCGCAGTATGGTTCTATACAAAAGCCTTACCCTTTCAGTCGGGGGCGCGCCCCTTTGTGTCAGGTAAGGACAGTATAACATACGCATTGACAAAATACAATCATATTGAAAATTCCATATTTTTGCGCCCGTTTACGGCAAATAATCAATACTGAACCATTCGATTCAGTTTCAATATTATTTCTGTTATTTTTGCTTACTCGTTTTTATATATTATCATTTTTTCGGTAAGCAGCTTTGCGTAGCAGGACGCCACCGCCGCGCTTATTATAAAATCCGTAACTTCGGCCTCCGTTTCGTCGTCGCCCGCGAATATAGGCTCCGCTGCTGCGCGCACCTGCCCCACGAAATATGCCCCGAAGCCCTTCTGCACGGTTATAAACCGGTCGTAAAACCGCCGTATTGCATCCGTATACCAATCGGGCAGCATTTCCTTAACAACTGAAATATTAAGCGTTTGCTTCAGCGTGCATATTATCATCAGCAGCGCCAAATGCATGCGGGAATATTTTTTCTTCACCGGCGGGGGTATAAGCTTTTGCTTAACGTAGTTGTTTATCATTGCCTGCGTAACGGTTTTGTCCTCCCCCGCGGCATACATATCAAGATAGTCGTTTAATACTATCACCACCTGGTCCATATACAGCTCAAGCGTGGGCAGTTCATCCTAGGCGGGCAGCTTGAGCGCGCCGAGATAGCTTTCCCATTCGTCAAATTTGTTTGCCAAGGCGGCCTTGGTGTGCGGCATAAGCGTTTTCCTCCGTTCGCGGCATATTGCCGCATATAATTATAACCTTACGGGGAGATAATTGGCAACCGTTATCGGCAATGGTATTGATACGCTGTTGCGCATATGCTAAAATATATATAATTATGCGCCTTTTGCGCGGGTTTTGTCCGAAGGCATGGTGTTAAAAATATACTTCACGGGCAGTTTAACGCAAAAAAGGCCGATTTGGAGGGGAATATAAAAATGTGCGGAATAGTGGGCTACATTGGCGATAAACAGGCCGCGCCGCTGCTGCTTGACGGGCTGAAAAAGCTTGAATACCGCGGATACGACAGCGCGGGATTGGCAATAGTCGGTAACGATGAAAGCATAACCGTTGCAAAGGAGCGCGGGCGGCTGAGCGCGCTTTATGAAGCGACAAACGGCGGCGAAGCGATACAGGGCCACGTCGGCATAGGCCACACGCGCTGGGCCACGCACGGCGAACCGAACCGCATAAACGCGCATCCGCATGTTTCAATGAGCGGGCGCGTTGCGCTGGTGCACAACGGCATAATAGAAAATTACGCCGAATTGAAGGCGTTTTTGCTCGGCAAAGGCTATACTTTCACATCCGAAACGGACAGCGAGGTTGCTGTTCAGCTTGTTGATTATTATTACGATGGCGACCCTATGAAGGCCGTGCGCCTTGCGGAAGCGCAGTTCGTGGGTTCCTATGCGATGGCGATAGTGTTTGCGGACAGGGCGGATGAGTTCATTGCCCTGCGCAAGGATAGCCCGTTGATAGTCGGCCTTGGCGAAGGTGAAAACTTCATCGCGTCCGACGCGCCGGCGCTTTTGAAGCACACGCGCCGCATAATACGCCTTGGCGAAAGGGAACTGGCTGTTGTGCGCCGCGAAGGCGTTGCCATATACAACAGCTTCGGCGAGCGTGTTGAGCATGAACCCATAACAATAACATGGGACGTGGAGAGCGCGGAAAAGAACGGCTACGACCATTTTATGCTCAAGGAAATAATGGAGCAGCCGGACGCCATACGCCGCACCATTGCGCCGCGCATAAAGAACGGGCAGATTGAACTTGGCCTGAGCAAAATAGACGCGGACGTTATACGCAGCCTTGAGCGGGTGTATATCGTTGCCTGCGGCTCGGCTTACCACGTTGGCATGGTTGCGCGCTACGCCATAGAGCGTTACGCCAAAATTCCCGTATCGTGCGACCTTGCAAGCGAGTTCCGCTATAACGCCCCCATGGTAAACGCCAACACTTTGGTAATAATAATCAGCCAAAGCGGGGAGACGCTGGATACGCTTTTCGCCCTGCGCGAGGCCAAAATACGCGGCGCGCACACGCTGAGCATAGTCAACGTCGTCGGCTCCAGCATAGCCTGCGAAAGCGAGGATGTGCTATACACCTGGGCCGGGCCGGAGATAGCCGTGGCCACGACAAAGGCATACAATACCCAGCTTGCGCTGATGCAGCTTATGGCCGTTTACTTCGGCCGTGTGCGCGGCCACGTTACCGCGCGGGAGGAAGCGGAGCTGATAGCCGGAATGAAAGCCCTGCCGGACGTTATAAACAAAATACTTGCGGATGAAACGGAGATACATCACCTTTCCGCCGATTGCTACATGCAGCGGGACATATTCTTCCTTGGCCGCAACATAGACTACGCGCTGGCGCTTGAAGGTTCGCTCAAGCTGAAGGAGATATCCTATATCCATTCGGAAGCCTATGCCGGCGGAGAGCTGAAGCACGGCACGATTTCGCTTATAATCCCCGGCACGAGCGTTATCGCCATCTGCACATACGATCCCCTTTGGGAAAAGATGGTCAGCAACATACGCGAAGTCAAGGCCCGCGGCGCAAGCGTGATAGCCATAGCAAAGGGCGAACACCGCCGCGGCACCACCGGCGCGGATCATGAAATAATACTGCCGGACTGCGCGGACATCGCCTGCCCCTGCGCCAGCGTAGTGCCGATGCAGCTTTTCGCCTACTACACCGCCCTTATGAAGGGCTGCGACATAGATAAGCCCCGCAACCTCGCCAAGAGCGTAACGGTGGAGTGATAAAGCAATATGGCCTCCCGAAAGGGAGGCTTTTGTTATATGCTTATTTTATAAAAAATGATT
>CAVDFM010000032.1:0-15789 GCA_963608365.1 bacterium
GTATGCGCCTGGAAGTTATTGCATAAAGCCTATCGATAACATCGGGCGAGCTGTTGCTGAAATCGTCCGCAATTATCGGGTCAAATCCCGCGTTTATCAATTCAACCGCAATGTGCGAACCTATGAAGCCGGCGCCGCCGGTAAGCAAAACAGACATTATAATAATCCCCCTTGACTGTTAATTTGTACATATATTATATCAAAACAGGCGCGCAGGCACAATGTGCGGTTTGACTTAGCGCAAACGGGCTGATATAATGTAGAATAATTGCATAATAGGCGCATTGGCGCAGTCACAGGGAGGGGAAACTTGTGTCGAGATCGCGTTACAGGGGTCTTGTGGTGCTGCTGATGGATGTGTGCTTGATTTTTTTCTTTAATTTTGCCATGTTCTTCAGCTATCTGACGGATGGTAACATCCAGCTTTACAATTTGGTGATGCATATCGGCTTGCTTACGGTATGCGTACTGGTCTTTCAACTTTGGTTCAAAACGTATGATACGCTGTGGCGCTATGCCGAAAGCCAGGAATATCTTACGCTGCTCAAGGGTATGGGCTGCGGCTTTTTGCTGTACTCCGCGGTAAACATTATACTCGGCACCAGCTTCATATGGATAAGCGAGGCGCTCAAGGGCACGGCGCTTGCGCTTATAAACATGCTTACCATTCGCTTTTTGTACCGCGCATACAGGCGCAAGGTGGCAAGCGTTGGCACGGGCGCGCAGCGCTATACGGCCATAATAGGCGCGGGCAGCGCGGGCGTAGCGTTGCTTGGCGAACTGAACGACAATGTGTACGGCACATACAAGCCGTATTGCCTGATTGACGATTCGCGCGAAAAGCAGCGCAAACGCATACACGGCGTTAGCGTTATAGGGCCTATCGACAACACGGTTGAGCTGCTTGCAAATACGCCCGTTACGGACATAATACTGGCCATAAACAACACCACTACCGAAAGAAAACGCGAAATACTGGACATATGCGCAAATACGCGCTGCCGCGTACACATACTGGGCGACCCTGTTACGCAGGTTGAGGGCGGCGTTCCCGGCAAAAAGAGCCTTTCTTCCGGCATGAGGGAAGTGCAGATAGAGGATTTGCTGGGCCGCGAACCGATAAGGCTTGACAATCAGCGCGTGAACGAATTCGTGCGCGGCAAGGTGGTGCTGGTAACGGGCGGCGGCGGCTCGATAGGGTCCGAACTTTGCCGCCAGATAGCGGCGCAGGGGCCGAAAAGGCTGATAATACTCGACATTGCGGAAAACACGACGTATGAGCTGCAAAACGACCTTGTGCATCTTTACGGGCGGGACTTTCCGCTGAGCGTTGAAATAGCATCCGTGCGGGACAAGGCGCGCATGGAGCAGATATTTGCAAAATACCGCCCGCAGCTTGTGCTGCACGCGGCGGCGCATAAGCACGTTCCGCTTATGGAGGACTGCCCGGGCGAGGCCATAAAGAACAACGTTTTCGGCACATATAACGCCGCCTGCACCGCGCGTGAGTTCGGTGCGGAAAAGTTCGTGCTTATATCGACGGACAAGGCCGTGAACCCGACAAACGTTATGGGGGCGACGAAGTGCCTGTGCGAACAGGTGCTGCAATCCTTAAACGGGGAAAATACGGAGTTTGCCGCGGTGCGCTTTGGCAATGTGCTTGGCTCAAACGGCTCCGTAATACCGCTTTTTAAGAAGCAGATAGCTTACGGCGGGCCGGTGACGCTGACGGATAAGCGCATAATACGCTATTTTATGACGATACCGGAAGCGGCGCAGCTTGTGCTTGAGGCCGGCTCCTTTGCGCATAAGGGAGAGGTTTTCGTGCTGGACATGGGTGAGCCGGTGAGGATAGCCGATTTGGCGGACAAGCTGATAAGGCTTTCCGGCTACGTTCCCGATAGGGATATAGAGATAAAAGAGATCGGCCTGAGGCCGGGCGAGAAGCTTTATGAAGAGCTGCTGATGTCCAACGACAATCTGCATAAAACCGAAAACGAAAAGATATTCGTTGAGGAACGCCCTGCCGTGGACGAGGAAATGATGAAGCGCAGGCTGGACGAGCTGAAGGCGACGGTTGCGCACGGCAACAACGAAGAAATACTTGCCGCGCTGCATAAGCTGGTGCCTACTTTCAGAAGGCCTGAAGAGGTAAACAAAAACGCCGAGCAGGTCAATGCGCAATGCGCCAAGGCCAAATGCCGCTCGGTAGGAGTTGCAATATGATAGATATACACAGCCATATACTCTTTGGCGTGGACGATGGCGCGGGCAGCGCGGAGGACAGCCTGATAATGGCGGAAACGGCAACGGAAAACGGCGTTAAACAGATGATAATGACGCCGCATTGCTGCGAGGCGGACGGCTTTGCCAACTTCAACACGGCGGAGCTTATGGCAAGGTTTGATTCCATGCGCGCCATGATGAAGGAAAACGAAATACCGCTGAAGCTTTATAACGGCATGGAGGTATTTTCAACGCCGAGGCTGGGCGAGCAGATAGACGAAGGGAAGCTTGTGACCTTGGCGGGGTCGAAATACCTTCTGATAGAGTTCGCGTTCGGCGAGACTGACGAATTTATGGAGCGGAGCCTGCAAACGGTGTTCGAGCGCGGGCTGATACCGGTTATCGCCCATCCGGAACGGTATTATTTTATTCAGGATGAGCCGGCGTTCCTTGAGCACTGCGCGCTGTGCGGCGCGGTGGTGCAGCTGAACAAGGGCAGCCTTACGGGCATGTTCGGCAGGCATGCGAAAAAAACGGCGCGCTGGTGCCTGGAACACGGGTGCGTACACATAATTGCAAGCGATGCGCACGGCCCGTATCGCCGCACGACCAAGCTGAACGACGGTTACGACGTGGTTGCGGAATACTACGGGCAGGACGCGGCAGAGCTGCTGTTTTCGGAAAATCCGGCGGCCATAATAAACAACGGCGAAGTATACGCGCTGGCAAGCGAATTTTGACCCAATGCGGAGGGATAATAACGCACGATGAAACGGCTTCATATCACAATGCTTATCCTGTTCATAGTCTCGGCGCTTTTGCTGGGGGGAGCTATACTTTATAAGCATTACACTACCGATACTACAATGCCGGAAATACGGGTGGACGAAGAACCGCTCAGCATTTCCATTGCGGACGGCACGGATGCGCTTATGAACGGCGTTACGGCATACGACGCAAAAGACGGCGACATAACGGATAAATTGATACTGCAAAAAATTGAAATGGGCGAAGGCGGAGAGGTCAGCGCGACCTACGCCGTGTCCGATAACGACAATCATGTTGTTACCCGCACGCGCACGATAATATATACCGATTATGTGCCGCCGCGCTTTTCGCTGAGCAAGGAACTGCGCTACGCACCCACGGGCAGCATACAGGTGCGCGACAGGCTTACAGCATACGACGTGATAGACGGCAGCATAAACGACCGCATAAGGATAAACACAAATAATCTTTCGCCTTACTATGCGGGGCTTTATCCCGTTACGTTCGAGGTAACGAACAGCCTTGGCGATCATGTTTCGCTTACGCTTGAGGTTGAAATAAGGACAATAGCCGATAACGAACCGGTCATAACGCTTGACACATATCTTGTGTACATGACGGCGGAGGAAGCGAAGTCCTTTAAGCCGATGAACTATGTTAAGGAAGTTATAGGCGCGGAAAAGAGCGCCGTATATGCCGATAAGTCCCGCCTTAAAGAGGGCGTGAACCGCATCACTTATTCCTGCCGCAACGAAATAGGCGTGCGCGGCAGCGTGGTGCTGTATATTGTGGTTGAATAGCGGGAGGGCAGCAATGGAAGAACATGCATCAAATCGCTGGACGGATTACAGCCTTGTCTGCATCATCCGCCGCATAGTTAAGGAAATTCCCACCATCATTGCCGCGGGGCTTATCGCGGCCATGCTTACGGTGGCCTATCTTCAGGTATTTTATAAGCCGCAGTACACCGCCAGCACAACCGTTGCCGTGGGCATGAAGAACGCGAGCTATACTTCCGTTTTTTCAAACCTTTCAAGCACGTCCGAAATGGCGGGCACTTTCACAAAGCTTTTTGACAGCACGATGTTTTCAAGCATATCAAAGGAAAAGCTGGGCGTTGAAAAGCTGAACGGAAAGCTTGAGGCATCCGTTGTGCCGCAGACCAATCTTATGACGATGCGCGTAACCGCGGATAACCCGACGGATGCGTTCAAAACGCTAAGATTCCTGCTGGACAATTATTCGGCCGTATCCGATTATGTATTCCAGAACGTTGTGCTGAGGGAGCTTGATCCGCCGTCCGTGCCCAAGGCTCCGTCCAACCCGCTGCAGCTTCGCACGGCGATAGAGCGCGCGTTCATAATAGGCGCGGCGGCAATGGCGGTGGCGCTCATAGCATCCATACTGCTTGCGGACAGGGTGCAGACCACCTCCGCCGCAAGGCATAAAATAGACGCAAAGCTTTATTGCACCATTCACCACGAAACAAAGAACAAAACGCTGCGCACAAAGCTGAAAAAGACCACGAAGGGCCTGCTTATAACCAACACCACCGCAAGCTTTAACTTCAGCGAGGAAGTGGCGAAGCTTGCCTCACGCGTATCCCATGCCGTAAGGCGGGACAAGAAAAACGTTATACTCGTCACAAGCGTTGCGGAGAACGAGGGCAAGTCCACCGTTGCCGCAAACCTTGCCATATCGCTGGCGCAGAAGGGCGGCACGGTGCTGCTGATAGATGCAGACATGCACAAGCCTTCGCAATATAAGCTGCTGGGCGCGGAAGTGAAAACCGAACTTGCGGACATGATACGCGGCAAATGCGGCCTTGAAACGGAATACATAGAAAAATACGGTGTGAACGCCATGTTCTCATCCGCGGTACAGAACGACGCGGCGGAGCTTATATCCTCCGGCGCCATGCGCCGCATGATGAAGGAGCTTAGCGCGGCAACGGATTATACAATAATCGATTCGCCGCCGATGGCAATGTTTTCCGATGCCGAAATGCTGGCGGACATAGCGGACCTTTCGCTGCTTGTAGTGCGGCAGGACTGCGTGAGCGCGGGCAGGATAAACGACGCCGTGGATATGCTTAACCAAAGCAAGGCGCACCTGCTGGGCTGCGTATTCAACGACGTGCGCGTAACGCCCATAATAGGCAGCCGCTCGGGCTATGGCTACGGCTACGGTTACGGATACGGCTATGGCTACGGTTACGGCCGCGGCTACGGCGGATACGGCTACGGCGAGAGGAACGCGAAGGGCGGCAGGAGCAGCCGCCGGCATACGGAGGAAGCCAATGGAAGAAAAGAAAATTGACCGCCGGGATGAAGGCGCAATAGATATATCGCGGCTTTTGCAGGAGTTCCTTCCGGTACTGAAAAAGCTATTTTGGATACCGCTTGCGCTTGCGGCGGTAATAGGCGCGCTGTGGTTCGCCCGCGGGTATTTGAGCTATACGCCCATGTACGCCTGCGAGGTCACGTTCACCATCCAGGTATCCGCATCCGGCAACACGGAGCAGAGCAGCGGATACAGCTATTATAATAAGGCCACGGCGGAGCAGCTTGGCAAAACGTTCCCGTACCTTATACAGTCCGACCTTATGTATTCCAAGCTTAAAAAAGAGCTTGGCGTGAGCGTCATAAACGGCTCCATAACGGCCGAAATTATGGACAACACAAACCTTTTCACAATGCGCGTGACGAGCAATAACCCGCGCGACGCGAAGGCGATACTTGAAGCGGTGATAAAGGTTTATCCGGATGTTGCGGATTACGTTATAGGCAGCACCACAATGAACCTTTTGACGGATCCTGTGGAGCCTACCGTGCCATATAACAGCTTTAGCCCCGTAAAAACGTTCATAAAGGGCGCGATAGTGGGGCTGATAATAGGCTTTATATTCCTTGTGCTCTGCGCGGCGATAAGAAACACCGTGCGCGAGCCGGACGATATACGCATAAAGCTGAACCAAACCTGCCTTGCAACGCTGCCAAAGGTAACGTTCAAAAAGCGCAAGCAGCATAACGTGAATACGCTTTCAATACTGAATAAGCGCGTATCCGGTTCATTCCAGGAAAGCATACGCAGCCTGAGAATAAAGCTGATGAGACGGCTTGAAAGCGGCAAATGCCACGCAATACTGGTGACCAGCACCATGCCGGGCGAGGGCAAGACCACCGTTTCAACAAACCTTGCGCTGGCGCTGAGCAAAAACGGCGCGCGGGTAATATTGGTGGATATGGACCTGCGCAGGCCCAGCGTTAAAAAAGCGCTTGGCATAACCACGCCGTCCAACGGGCTGGTGGAGCTTAGAGAGCGCAAAGTTAAAAGCGTTGGCGAATGCCTGAGCGAAATTGAGGGCAGCACGCTGAAGCTGCTTGCGGGGGACGTGCCGCGCAAGAGCACGCGCCCCATAAGCGCACGCTGGCTGAAAAGCCTTATAGATACGCTAAGAAGCCAGGCGGACTTTATAATTGTGGATACGCCGCCGTGCGGATTGCTTGCGGACAGCGCGAATATTGCAAGCGCGGTGGACAGCGCGCTGTATGTTATAGGCGCGGGCGGGGTAGAGATATCGCAGATATTGGACAGCCTGCAGTTCCTTTCCGAAAGCGGGAAAAGCGTTATAGGCTGCGTGCTCAACGGCGTTGAAACGCACCTTAGCGGCGGCTATGGCTACGGCTACGGATACGGTTACGGCTACGGCGGATACAGCTACGGCTATGGTTACCGCCACCGCGAGGATAGCGACAACGCCGCAAATGCGGACGGACGCGAAGCCGCGCACGATGCGGACGAAGCGGGAAGCGAAGAACGCGAGTAAGTAAAGAAATAAGCATGGGAGGGGAACACGGTGGAGCCTGTTACACGGACCGTTGATACGGACAGCTATATGCGCGTGCTGAGCGGCCTTGTTGCAAAGGGCGAAACCGTGTGCCTTACAATAACGGGAGGCAGCATGACGCCGTTCCTTGTGCACGGGCGGGACAGCATACGCTTCGCCAAGCCAAACGGGCCGCTTCGGCGCGGGGACATGGCGTTTTACCGCCGGAGAAACGGCCAATACGTTATGCACAGAATAGTGCGCGTGGACAAGCAGGGCAATTATTATGCCGCCGGAGACGCGCAGACGGAGATAGAAGGCCCGCTTGCACCGGACATGGTGTTTGCCGTTGTGACGGACGTTTGCCGGAAGGGCAAATGGATAAAGAAGGGGAACCTTTGGTGGGACTTTTTTGCCGGGCCGTGGGTGGCGCTTATAAAACTGAGGCCGCTTATGCTCAAGCTGAGCTTTATTGTGCCCAAAGGATTGAGATAGACCGAAACGAAAGGCGGCGGAGCAATGGAGCAGAACAAGCCCAAACAAAAGGTGCTTGGGTCCGAGGCGCTGGGCGAATTGCTTGGCCGCATGAAGGACGGCACGTTTAAGGACATTATAAGCGACTGGAAATGGATAGCGGCGTATACGCGGCGTTACCGCGCGGCGGTGATAATATATACGCTGCTTGGGATACTCAGCGCATCGTTCGCGCTCGTTTCCGCCGTTGCCAGCAAATATACCATTGATATAATCACCGGGCACGACAGGGCGCGGCTATGGTTCGTTATAGCGGTTATGATAGCAAGCTCGGTCGTGAGCGTTGCGCTGAAAAGCACCGTTTCAAGAATATCCGCAAAGGTTTCGATAAAGGTGAATAACGATATTCAGGCCGAGGTGTTTGATAAAGTTATACACGCGGATTGGAGCACGCTCAACGGCTACCCGGGCGGGGATCTTCTTAACCGGCTGAACAGCGATGCTTATACCGTTGCCGGCAACGCAATAAGCTGGCTGCCGGATCTGATAATAGCAGGCTACACGTTCATAATAACGCTGCTGTCTATACTGTATTACGATGCGGTGATGGCTCTCCTCGCGCTTTCAAGCGCGCCGTTTTTGATATTCAGCGCAAGGCGGCTGATAGGGCGCATGCGCAGCTTCGGCCAAAAGGTACGCGAACTGAACAGCGACATGATGGCGTTTGAAACGGAAACGTTCAATAACCTTGATTCAATAAAAAGCTTTGGCATAACCGATAAGCAGAGCGAGCGGCTGCGCCAAATGCAGGGCAAATATAAAAAAGTCAGCCTTGACTATAATCTGTTCAGCATCAAAACCGAAGCCGTGCTTTCGCTGATAGGCTCCGCCGTGCAGATGGCTGCGTTCTGCTATTGCCTGTATCTGCTGTGGAACGGGAAGATACTTTACGGCACAATGACGCTTTTCCTTTCGCAAGGGGCAAAGCTTTCATCCGCATTCAATTCGCTTGTAAAAACCGTACCTGTGTTCCTCAATGCGTCCGTTTCGGCAACAAGGATACGGGAGCTTATGGCGATGCCGCCGGAAGAATGCGGCGCGGGGGAGGATACGCTCAACGCCGCGCGCGGGCTTACGGTGCGGCTGGAGGATGTTTCGTTTGCGTATAAGGCGGGCGAAACCGTGCTTGACAATGTGAATTTCACGGCGGCCCCGGGCGAGATAGTGGCCGTGATAGGCCCATCGGGCGGGGGAAAAACCACAATGGTGCGCATGATACTTTCACTTATACGGCCGCGGCAGGGCCGGGCGGAGTTGAGCGACGGTTACGGCCAAGCGCAGGAGATGAACGCCGCGCTGAGGGGCTTTTTCTCGTATGTCCCGCAGGGGAACACGCTTGTTTCCGGCACCATTGCGGATAATCTGCGCATGGTGAAGCCGCAGGCTTCGGATGAAGAAATAGAGGCGGCGCTGAAAACGGCGTGCGCATGGGAATTTGTGAGCAGGATGGAGAATGGCGCCGATTCATCCGTCGGCGAACATGGGCACGGGCTTTCCGAAGGGCAGGCGCAGCGTATAGCCATAGCCCGCGCGGTGCTGAGGGATGCGCCTATAATGCTGCTTGACGAGGCCACGTCCGCGCTTGACGTTGCAACGGAGCGGCAGGTGCTGCGCTCCATAATGCTTGCGCATCCAAACAAAACATGCATAGTTACGACCCACAGGCCGAGCGTATTGGGCATGTGCAGCAGGGTATATAGGGTGCATGGCGGAATGGTTGAGGAAATAGACGCGCAGACCGCCGAAAAGCTGACCATGGATTATTAGTTTTTGTCCGCTTTCAGCAAAAAACAGCTTGTTTTTTTGCTCCGCGTGAGATATACTATATCTATCCGTAAGGAAACCTTTATCAGGAGGGGATTGTTATGAAAAAGTTCTTTGCAGTAGTGTTGGCGCTTGCATTGGTATTCAGCCTTGCATCCGTTGCGTTTGCTGATACCGAAGTTATCAGCCCCGAACACGACAATACCAATGTTCCCAGCGATCCTAACTCTCCGCAGACCGGATATGATTTCGGTATCGAGAGCATAGTGCTGCTGGCCGTGCTTTGCGGCGGCGTGGCGCTGTATGTAGGCAGGAAGGCCAACGCCTAAGCTGAATTTGCATCACAATCAAAACAGAGCCTCATAAATGCGTAGTTTATGGGGCGTTTTTTTACCGTTTGAATGAGGGGGAACCAAATGAAAAAATCGGTTAAGATAATACTTGGCATTATATCCGCTGCAATGGCGGTGGTTTGCGTGATGTGCATACTTTACATTGTGCAGTATGTGCGCGGGAACAGCCTTAACGATAAGCTGGCTAACGACATTGCATCGGATATGACAGTTGCCGTGCCAAAGGCGGACACAGCGGAACCGGAAGGAACTGCCGCGCCGGACGCCGAACCGCAGCCGGATGCAGCGGATACTGAGCCGGAGAAGAAAAAATTCCGCAGCATAAATTTTGACGCGCTTACGGAGCTGAATCCGGACATTTACGCATGGATAGACATGCCGGGCAGCATAATCAACTACGCCGTTGTGCAGAGCGCGGATATGGATGAGTTCTATTCTGACCATGCCGTTGACGGCAGCTATTATTCAGGCGGCAGCATATTTTCGCAGCGCTATAACAAGCGGGACTTTTCTGACCCCGTAACCGTGCTTTATGGGCACAACAGAAAGAACGGCACCATGTTCGCTTCGCTTAACGACTTTGCCGACCCTGCGTATTTTGAAGAGCACAGGACTGTGTATATCTATACGAGCGACGCCATATATGAATACACCGTTTTTGCGGCCTATCCGCACAACAGTAAGCATCTGCTCCTTTGCAACGATTTTACGGATGAGGATGAGTTCAACGCCTATTTTGACAAGCTTGAGGACGGCGTGAACACGAATTACGACCGCGAAATGTTCCCCACGTTCGGCGACAGGGTGCTTACGCTTTCAACATGCTATAAGCAGAACCGTATGCAGCGCTATCTTGTGCAGGCCAAACTGACCGCGCAGTATTCGCTGCTTGACGCGCAGGCGGAGTGATACACATGGAAAACGCAAACGCTAAAAAACGCAAACGGATAAGCCCTATATTGCTGATATTCATAATACTGGCGGCGCTTACGGCGGCGCTGGTATGCGCGGCGCTTATAATATGGATGAGCGGGCGCGCATCGCTGAAAAATAAGGAAGTTAAGGCGCCTATGCTTGTTGAGGTCCCCGCATCGGCGGAACCGGACGAGAACGGCAACATTGCCGAACCCACGCCCGCGCCCACGCCAAGCGTACCGATAGATTACGACATTACCAGCGGTGGGCGGTATTATAAATACAAGGACGGGCTTATAAATTTGCTGTTCATAGGCGTGGACTCCAATAAAAAGCCCAAAGAGCCGCTGAAGTACGGCAACGATAATCAGGCGGACGTTATAATACTGGCCTCGCTTGACACCGTGAACGACAAGATGTCGCTCATAGCCGTTAACCGCGATACCATGTGCGACATGGCCATACTGGATAAGGACGGCAACGCGACGGGCGTAGGCCGCGCACAGATAGCCCTTTCGTATTCATACGGGGACGGGCTGAACGTGAGCTGCGAACTTTGCAGGGAGGCCGTGTCCGCGCTGTTTTACGGATTGCAGATAGACGGCTATGCCGCGTTCTATATGGGCGGCGTGGCGGATCTGAACGATGCGCTGGGCGGCATAACGGTCACCGTGAAGGGGGATTACCCGTTCACCAATCTGCCCGGGTGCAAAAACATGAAGGAAGGCGCGGAGGTCACGCTTACCGGCAAGCAGGCCGCGGCATATATCCGCAGCCGCCAGCTTACAGAAACCGGCAATGCGGAGCGCATGGCGCGCCAGAAGCAATATATGCTTGCCATGATACAGACCGCGCGGCAGAAGGTGGCGGAAAACCCGACATGCGTGCTGAACATATATTCTTCGCTGAACAAGTATATACTGAGCGACCTTGACGTGAGCGAGCTTACATATCTCGCTACCGAGGCGGCAGGCATGTCCTTTTCGGGCGATATATACAAGCTTGAAGGTGAAGCCATAGTGAGCGATGAGGATCACGTTGAGTTGACGCTTGATAAGCAATCCATATTCGATACAATGATAGAGGTCTTCTATCAGGACGTTACGCCGCAGGAGTAAAAGCAAAAGCGGGAATTTAACCCCCGCTTTTTTATTGATTTCGCGGCTGCACACATTTATAATATAATTGATGGAGAATGCATTTGAACAAACCGGCGCAATAGTCGCCGCAATACGCCGCGCCCTGCCTGCGGGCAAACGGGAGCAGAAGGCAGCGCAGCTGCCCGCGCTTAACCTTGCCTTTATAGGGGACACGGTTTTTGACTTATATGTGCGCACGCTGCTGGTAACGCAGGCGGACGCAAAGGTGCATGAGCTGCATCTGATGAGCGCCAAGCGCGTATGCGCCAAGGGGCAGGCGGAGGGCTTCCGCAGAATAGAGCCGCTGCTTGACGAAGAGGAAATTGGTATATACAAGCGCGGGCGCAATTCGCACCTTGGCACGGTGGCTAAAAACGCTACCATTTCTGATTACCGCACGGCCACGGGGCTGGAGGCGCTGATAGGATATTTATACCTTAACGGCCGGGATGAAAGGCTTACGGAGCTGATGAAGCTTATACTTGAATAAACAGTAAACGGAGGATGAACCAATGCCGCAAAGAAATATGGAGGCGCTGCTGCTTTGCCATACGCCCGAACCCGAAACGGCAATAGCCCTGGCGGGCAGGCTTTGTTACAGCGACAGCGACATTCTTTCGCTAAAGGACGCCGTGCAGGGCAAAAGCGAAAACTTTGTTAAAAAGCTTATATCGTTGGGGCATCTTTCCCCGATAGAGCATGCGTCGTTCACTTTTGCGGCGCAGGGAGTGAGCCGCGCGCTGCTGGCGCAGATAACGCGCCACCGCATAGCAAGCTTTTCCGTGCAGTCACAGCGCTATGTTAAAAAAGACGCGCTTGACTATATCGTTCCCCCCAGCGTAAAGGCGCTTGGCGAGGAAGCGGAGCTTGAATACATTGCGCAGATACAGCAGTGCGAAGCATTTTATCAGCATTGGCTTTCGCTCGGCATTCCCGCGGAGGATGCGCGCTTCATGCTGCCAAACGCCGCGGAAACGCGAATGGTGTTCACCATGAACGCGCGGGAGCTTATGCACTTTTTCAACCTTCGCTGCTGCAACAGGGCGCAGTGGGAGATACGCGCGCTTGCATGGGCAATGCTTGGCATGTGCATGCGCGAAGCGCCGTCGCTTTTTGGCATATGCGGGCCGTCCTGCGCATCGGGCGCATGTCCTGAAGGCAAAATGAGCTGCGGAAAGGCGGGCGAGGTACGCGAAAGGCTGGAAAAGCTTAAAGAACTGGCTGCGTCCGGCGCAAGCGACGCCGAAATATCGCGCTTTGCACGCGAAAACTGCATATAATGAGACAAATATTTAAGGAGAAATAAAAATGACCCAGTATCATAACAGCCGCAACTATCGCCGCGATGAGCAGCGCAACGTGAACGAGGTGGTATTCCGCGACGGTATGCCCGTAACATATTCCAGCCGCCAGGAGCGCGGCGGCAAGCGCCCCGAAGGCGGATATAATAAAGGCGGCAAATCTTTTAACCGCGGGAACGACCGCAGGAGCGCGGAGCAGAAGCCGTATTATAAGGACGGCGAGCAGAAAACATATTATAAGAAGAGGGACAATGCCGAAGGCCGCTACGACCGCGCCAAGAAGGAAGATAATTACAAGGCAAAGCGCGAGGAAACCGCATATAAGGCCCGCGATAAGCAGGCGGAGAACGCGCCGCAGACGAACGAGGAGCAGGATGAGTTGCCCTACCTTATAATGGGCCGCAACGCCGTGCGCGAGGCTGTGCGCAGCGGCAGGAGCATAGATAAGATACTGGTGACCAAAGAGATAGACGGTTCCCTCAGGGAGATAATCAACCTTGCGCGGGACAACAACATTCGCGTGGACAGCGTTGTGCGCGAAAAGCTGGACGAGCTTTGCATGCCATTCGGCCACGGGCAGAAAACCGGCAACCATCAGGGCATAGTGGCAATGGTGCCGGGCGTTGAATACTGCGAAATAGCGGACATATTGAATTTCGCCAAAGAAAAGGGCGAAAAGCCGTTCATAATAATACTTGACGGGATAGAAGATCCGCACAATCTTGGTTCCATAATAAGGAGCGCCGTTTGCGCGGGTGCGCACGGCATAATAATACCGCGCCGCCGCGCCGTAAGCGTTACGGCAGCCGCCTGCAAGGCAAGCGCAGGCGCCGTTGAATACGCGCATATTGCCCGCGTTGCAAACATTGCCAACGCAATAGCCAGGCTGAAGGACGAGGGGCTGTGGATAGCCGGCGCGGAGATGAGCGGCACGGCGATGACATCCGCCCGCATGGAAGGCGCGCTTGCGCTGGTGATAGGCAGCGAAGGGGACGGCATAGGCAGGCTGGTAAAGGAAAAGTGCGACTTCCTTGTGTCCATACCCATGTTCGGACAAATAGATTCGCTCAACGCGGCGGTTGCCGCGGCGGTGCTTATGTTTGAAAAGCGCAGGCAGGACGGAATAAGGAAAAACTGATAAAAAGGAAGAGGCATAGTGGAACACATTGACGAGTGCACAGCGGAGCAGCGCGCGGAAGAACTGAGCGATGAAGAACTGATAGCCCTTTCGCGCAGCGGCGAAACATGGGCCGATGAAGCGCTGTGCGAGCGGCACAAAAACTTGGTGCGCATAAAGGCGAGGCCGTATTTCCTAATAGGGGCGGACAGGGAAGATCTGCTTCAGGAGGGGATGATAGGCCTGTATAAGGCCGTGCGCGATTATGAACCGGGGCACGACATGAGTTTCCGCTCCTTTGCGGAGCTGTGCATAGTGCGCCAAATTATAACCGCAATAAAGCAGGCCACGCGCAAAAAGCACGTTCCGCTGAACACATATATATCCTTTTATAAGGCCACGGACGATGAAAACGAGCGCACGCTGATAGACACAATGCCTGCCGCTCGCACGGATAATCCTGAGGAACTGATAATAAGCCGCGAAAGCATGACAGACATGACAAACATGCTGGACACAATGCTTACGCCGCTTGAAAAAAACGTGCTGGAGCTTTTCTTGGAAGGGCGCAGCTATCAGGAAATAGCCGCGGCGCTGGGCCGCGGGCCGAAAACGGTGGATAACGCATTGCAGCGCATAAAGAGAAAGCTGGAAGCGTATTTGAAATCAAGAACATGACCAATAATCTGTTTACCGCATATTTCAAAGCTTCCTTGGCGCAAAGAGCGTATAGAACGTATACCCAAGCAAGCCGCCGGTTGTGTTCGTTATTACATCGGTGATATCAGCGCTACGTGCGCTGTTGATAAGCGGCTGGAGCAGCTCGATAGACAGGCTGAGCGCCATGGCCATAATAACGCAGCGCAGCAGTCCGCATTTTTTGCCTGCAGCGCTGCGGCACAGCGGGTACAGTAATCCGAACGGCACCATCATAATCACATTCAGAACGATTTGACGGATGAAATCCCCGCGCCCATTTATGGCATCATCAAACGGCTCCATGTGCATGGGGATATATCGGTGGCTGAAGCAAAATGGCAGCGAGGTGATGACAGGCATAAGCGTCACCAGCAGAACGCCGGAGAGATAGAGGAACATCACCGTATTGATTGCTAGCACGCGCTTCCCATGGCGCTTCCATTTTGGGCAGAGCCACAGAAAATACAGCAATGCCAGTGCAGCGAAGTCGATAACATATTTAAGCAGCTTCGGCATGGCGGTCAATTCTCCTTACGTTCCTGCGCTGCGATCTCATTCAGAACGCTGTCCTGATGCGCTTCAATGGCAAGCAGAATGAAAAGGAGCAAGAAAATAGCCCCAGCAAGCCCCCAAGCGATGCATGACACGAGTTTCAGCCGAAACAGCCGCAGGACAAGGCCGACCAGCAGGAGAATCCCGATCCATTTGAGCATGGCCGTTCCCGGCTCCAGCATATTTAGTTTGTGCTTGTAGCGTGTTTCATAGGTCACGGGCAATCTTTTCTTCTTCATCATCAATTCAATATTGCGGCTACAAACTCGTTGGGTTTTTCTATATGAATACCATGCCCACAATCAAAACGAACCAATTCGCAGTCCGGTATCAGTTTTATTGTCTGTTGAAGGTCATCTTCGCTTAATGCCCCCATCAGAATCCCATCCGGGCTGAGTTCTGCTTTCGCTTTCAGAAACATCGTTTTGCATGGAATATGACGAAGCAATTCTTCGTGCGGTATGGACGCATGAAAGCTATCTGCATAAAAGGTGTCGCCGAATTGTGGATCATACTGATTCATTCCCTGAAAGGCCGAAAGCGCAGACTTTGGCCAAAATGGAATCCGAAGATCTTTATTGGGATTCTTTGC
>CAVDFM010000033.1:0-1644 GCA_963608365.1 bacterium
GAATAGTGTCCATCATTTGCCGTTCGTTTCGCATATACTCTCCTTATAAAAACAGGGCGGTTTTTTACGCCGCCCGTAGTTTTTCGTATTACTTTTGCTTATCAGCTATTGCGCTTGAGTATGAACCATGCATGCAGCTGAGGCAATCCGGTCGCGGAATCCGTGCCGTACGGATCGCCGTAAAGTTCATACGTCTTGCCATCGCCCGCTTCTATGGTGGCCACTCCGCTGTAATAGTAGAATATCATGTCGCCGTCGCTGGTCTGTATCTTTGCCTTCACATATGGCGTAGCCTGTATCACCTCGGTCACTTTGCCGACTATCTTATAGCCCTGCTCGTGATTGGGATAATTCTTTATCTTGTCATAGTCCATCTTGTAGACGCTTTCCATATAAGCAGTCTTATCCGGCTGATGCTCCAAATACAGCGTGGAAGTCTTGGCCGCATCGCCCTTGGTGGCGGTTATAACAGCCTCATAAATACCAACGCTCGCGGTCTTTACGGTAAAGCTGAAAGTACCGGCGGTAGAATCCTGCGTCACCGCACCGTCGAGTTCAACGCCGCTTACGCTTATTGCAGCGCCGGACTCCATCGTGCCGCTTACGGTCATAGTGGAGGACGTGCCTACACGCTTAACATCCGAATTCACGGAGAAGTCCACGTTGCCGGCAGGCGTGGTCGTCTGGCCCGCGTTAGGATCGGTGGTCGTGTTATCGCCGGGTTCAGTGGTGGGGTTATTGCTTCCGCTGCCATATGTGGCGTTAAACGTGGCGGTAGCGGTCTGGTAGCCGTTCTTGCGCGCCTCTATGGTTATGGTAGTCGCACCTTCGCCGGGCAGAGTATAAGTGGTGGAGAAATTGCCCGCTTCGTCAATGGCTATCTGCTCATCATTCACGAAAACGCCAACGGTGTTGTCGCTCACGGAACCGGCTATGGGCACAACGGGAGAATCAACGGTAAAGTCCGCAACGCTCGGCTGGGTTACGCTGAGATCTATCGAGGGAATGTCTATCGTTATCTCCTGATCTATCTCGATCTTTGTCTCCTCGCCGGAGGGGCTTATTACCGTGAAGAAATCGGGCTTAACAGTGTACTGCGAAACATCCAGCGGCTCATCCGGAATAAGTATGGACTGAGGCACAACAAACGGAATGTAGCGCTGGTTCTTGTTGATGGTGCGCTCAAGCTGAATATCGCCATTGTTGTAACGCACGGTATAGTTGCGCTTGGCATACACGGTTATAAGGTAGGCAGGGTCGCCGTCCTCGGTTTTCCATGCTTCTATGGTAGGCGTGCGGGTTATGGGATCGCCGCCGAATGTACAGCTTATGAACTTTGAGAAGTCTCCGCCATGCACCTTGTTAACGTATACCACGCCGAGTATAGCTATCAGTATCACAAGTGCTGCCGCTGCGGCAATGAATATGATGTTCTTCTTCAGCCCACCAGAAGCGTTCTTCCTTCTGGCGCGGGCGGTGGAACGATCTTCATATTCATCATCGTCATAATAATCGAAATCGTCGTCGTCCTCGATTTCAATGTTTTCCTTTGCGGGCTTCATCGGCGTCCTTGTGACCTTGTTCACGGTCTGCTGCGTCTTTGTGCTGCGCGCAGGGGACACGGATTCTTCGACGTCATAGCCA
>CAVDFM010000033.1:1654-15727 GCA_963608365.1 bacterium
GCCATATGCCGCGCTTGCCGCCACGGGAGCGGCCGTTTCATGCTTGCGGCTGGGCTGCACGGCGGTACGCTTTGCGGCGGGCTTTTCAGCCTTATGCATACGCACGTTGTTGGTAAAGTCCTCGTCGCCTTCGTTGGCAGCAACCTTCTGCACGGGTGCATTGGCCGGGCGGGGATTGAAACGCGCACCGTAGCCCTGGGGAATGTCTTCCTCGCTCACGGTGTTCGCATCAAATTCCGGCTTGGGCCAGTTGGGTGCCTTAACAAAGCCCCACGCCGGCGGCGTTTCGCCGGTTGAAGCCACATAGGATTGATAATCCTGCCCTTTATTCTGTTCGTTTTCCGGCTGCTGAACTTCTTCGGGCTTTTCGCTCTCGCTATCAGCAGTCAGCGGAGCTGCGCATTTCTCGCAGTATTCAAGGTAATCCTCGTTGTATGCTCCGCATACTTTACATTTCATAGATACATCCTCCTGAATAGGGATATCGTCAGTTAATCTATTATAGCAAATTAGTCCCGCCATGCAAAGCCTTTTTCAGCGCCTGATTTGAAAACAAAGTATTAAATAGCGCGTATTTATTTCATTTTGTCACTTTTTAGGGTATAATGAACGCAATATATTAAGGAGAATAAATGATGCAAAAGCATATTCTTGCCATAATTCTCGCTGCGCTGATGCTTCTTAGCCTGTGCGCATGTGCTAAAAAGGATGCCGAGGCAACGCCGCCTGCAGAGGAACTTACATACGACAGCTTCACAAGCGAAGAAACGAGCGGCGGCACCGAACTAAACGGCGGCAATTTGCGCACGGTGACTGTGAGTGAATCGGGAACCGATACCGTGATAGCGCTCGATTTCTGCATAGGCAGCAACCTTACCGCAGGAGACACCGAACTTTCTTTAAGAACTCTGCCCGATTACAGCATAAGGCTGCTTGGCGAGCCATTCCGCCTTGCCATAAGGATAGGCAAGCTTGAACACACGGATTATCTTTTGAATAGCTCCGGGCTGAACAGCGGGCTTATAGATGGCAGCTTCAGCGTTTCGGGAGCGGAGGACGATTCCTATACGCTGTATTTTCAGCTCAACAGCAACGCCATGTATGCCGTATCAGCTTCAGACGGCATGCTTACTGTAACGCTCAGGCCGCTTGCCGCGCCGGATGCGCCCGAGCAAACTCCCGCCGATAACAGCGATAATGCGGCAGTAGACGTTTCCGCCGCGGAGAAGGCCGCCGATGGGGAAGCATACTACGTTGTGGCCAATGCTTTTGATATGTACAGAAGCGGCACACTAAACTGCGGTGACGATATGACGCCCACTCTTTCAAGCGACATGGAAACGATACTGCTCATATCCGCCGGACAGTCGTCAAAGGATGATGCACAGCGGCTTATGGATAAGCTGCTTGCTTCCGATGGCGCCGTAAGCGCGCAATGGAGCATAGTAAAGCTTAAATACGGCGAACTGCCCGCATACGAAAGCGGCATGGAATACCTTGCCGCGTACGACATTGCGCCGTACCGCGTAAACGGAAAGCAGGAGCAGGGCAGCATAATTATACCCGATGGCCTTGCGCTGTCCGTAACGCCGGACAAGAGCGCATGCCTTTATTCAAAGCGCATAAAGGAATATTCGGATGGCGGCGAAACAATAGAATACGAACAGCTTTGGCTTTGCGGCTATTCAAGCGGCAGCAGGGCATTTTCCAAATATCAGTTTGAGCAGATCGTATCCGCCGCCTTTTCGCCCGACGGCAGGCGCTTAGCCGTGCTTGAAATGGCGGGTGAGAGCGCGCATCTTTATATTTTTGACGTTGACTCGCGCGATCTTATAACCGACCTTTCCGCCGTTGGCTTTGGCGACACAATAAGCGCCTATTGCTGGGACAGCATGGGCGGACGGCTTTTTTCAATAGGCGGCTCCGGCGAAATAAGCGTGCACCAATACGACTTTAATGTTCCGGACGAAGCAAAGCGCCACAGCGATGTGGATAAAAAAGGCTGCGACGAAGGCATGATAGGCTTTGCCGACGGCGAGGTATACTTTGTTGAAACAACAATGGAAAACGATGGCGCAATATACAGCATAAAGCCCGAAGGCGGCTCGCGGCGTATATTTATCCCCGGCGATAATTTCCGCATAAGCCCGGATTCGCGCTATATGGCATATACACTTTCCGGCGGAGACGCGGCTGGCACAAAAGCGTCCTCTTTTGCATATATAGACATGCAAACGGGCGACGTAACCGAAATAACCCGCGACTTCAACGTGTTCAACTTCATGTGGTCTTTGGACGGCAAAAAGATATTCTACTTTGAAAACAGATTGAGCGGCAGCAGCGACGACGGTGAAGGCGAAGAACAGCTTACCGATGAGTATCCGTACACACTTTGGGTGTATTACACCGAAACCGGTGTAAACAAAGCGGTGGCTGATTTGATGAGCACATCCGTTATCCCTGGCCGCGACGCGGACACCGTGTATATATGCTATACGGATAGGGAAACGCTCGGCAGCGTGGTGCGCGCAACATATGCGCTGAACACCGCGCAGTAGCTTTCTGTCAAATATTAAATAAATGCCTTGGCGCCGCAGTATTGCCGGCGCCAAATTCTTATGCTTTCCCTATCGGGGATAATATAGTATAATATAGATAAGTACGAGCAAAGGAAAACGCTATGGCAAACGATAAAAAAAGCGCAAAAAAGAAAAAGACGGCCGATCAAGCCGCCCAAACAAAGCTGGAGGTTTGGGGCGTTATAGTTATAGCGCTGGGTCTTTTTTTAGGCGCAAGCATGTATTTTGACGCCGTCGGCATACTTGGCAAGGCCATAAGCGGCTTCGTATTCGGCATGTTCGGCATAGCCGGCTACGCCGTGCCCGTAGGCATAATTGCAGCGGGCGTATTGCTGATAGTTTTCAGCGAAGGCGACCTTGGCGCGCTCCCTGCAGCGCTCAGCATAATAAGCATAATAGCAATACTGAGCATAATACATATCGCCCGCAGGCCTGATGCCGTTGAGGGCGTAAAGGCGCTGGACTATTATAAGGATGCATATACCCTTGGCTTTACCTATCGCGAAGGCGGCGGCATATTCGGCGCGCTTATTGCATACCCCGCGCTACTGCTTATGGGCCGCATAGGGTCATATATACTGTTCATCGCATGCATAATGGTATCTTTCCTGCTGATAACGCGGCTTTCCATAAAAAATGCCGGCGCCAAGCTTGGGCAAAGCATACGCACAGGCGTTTCCGCCGCAAACGAGCGCATAGCCGAGCATAAGCAGGCCGTGCGCGCGCAGCAGCAGTCGCTTTATACCGAGGATATAACCGAAGAAGTCCTTTCCGGCACGCCTATCGCAAAGCAAAGGAAAAAGCCTTCTGCAAACAAAAAGAGCAGCAAGACGGACAATTCGTTTGAGGACAACATATTCACGCTCGATCCTTCGTTCAATCAGAAGGCCGAGCCTATACATGAGCCGCATACCACGCATAAAGCCGAACCTGTGCGACCGAATAACGATGAGGACGACGGCCCCGAGTTCATGCCCACAAAGGGGCAGATACGCAAGCGTGCCATAAAGGAGAAGGCCGTTGAAGAAGCCTTCGACAGGCTGGATGAGGAAACCGTGAACGTTGACTATTTCCACGATGTTCAGCCGGATGATGACAACAGAATAGTAAGAAACGCACCCGCAAAAGCTGAAAACGCTGCTGCGGACATTCCAGCACACGAAACGATAGATACAGCGCCTTCAAAAGCGGCACAACCCGAATACGAAACGGAGGAGATAGAGGATATGCCTGCTCCGACCGCGCCGGTAGTCGAATACCAGCGGCCGCCATACAGTCTTTTGAACAGCCCCGCTTCAGATATGCCCACGGGCAACGAATCGCCGCAGGAAAAGGCGAAACTGCTCATAGATACCCTTGCAACATTCAACATACCTGCAAGGATAACAAACATAAGCGTCGGCCCGGTTATAACGCGCTTTGAGCTGCAACCCGCGCAGGGCATAAGGGTGAACCGCATAACGTCCCTCAGCCAGGACATAGCGCTTGCGCTTGCCGCGCCGCTTGTACGTATAGAGGCGCCAATACCCGGCAAAGCCGCAATAGGCATAGAGATCCCCAATAAAAACGCCGCACAGGTATTGCTGCGCGAGGTAATAGAATCAGAAGAGTTCCAATCCGAACGTTCGCCAATATCCTTTGCGCTTGGCAAGGATATAGCAGGGCGCATAGTTTGCGCCAATCTTGAAAAGATGCCGCATCTGCTTATAGCCGGCGCAACGGGTTCGGGCAAAAGCGTTTGTATAAACGATATACTGCTCAGCATGGTATACAAAGCTTCGCCAAGCGACCTCAGACTGGTGCTTATAGACCCCAAGGTAGTGGAAATGCGCGTATATGCGCCTATGCCTCATTTGATGCTGCCCGTTGTGACGGATCCCAAGAAGGCGGCTGGTGCACTGAAATGGGCCGTGCTGCAAATGGAGCAGCGTTATCAGAGCATGGCTAAGGTAAACGCGCGCGATCTTGCCCGCTATAACGCATTGGTGGAAGAAAGCGAGCGTCTGCCCAAGCTTGTTGTTGTGATAGACGAATTGGCTGACCTTATGATGGTCGCGGCGAAAGACGTTGAAGACTCCATTTGCCGTATTGCGCAGCTTGGCCGCGCGGCAGGCGTGCACCTTATAGTCGCTACGCAAAGGCCGTCTACTGACATCATAACGGGCCTTATTAAGGCAAACATACCTTCACGGATAGCGTTTGCGGTGTCATCAGGCGTTGATTCCCGCGTAATACTCGACACGACCGGCGCTGAAAAGCTTCTTGGCAAGGGCGACATGCTGTTCCACGCAAACGGCGCAAGCAAGCCCATACGCGCGCAGGGCGCATTCGTTTCGGACGAGGAAGTTGAGCGCGTTATGGATTTCTTCGCGCAGACAAATACCCAGCCGCCGCTTGAGGAAGAAGCGTTTGACCGAATAACGAGCGATGCCGTACAGGGCCCTGCCCACGGCAACGGCAAGCAGGAGGACGAGCTTCTGCCGGAGGCCGTGCGCATAGTTATGGACAGCGGGCAGGCTTCCATATCCATGATACAGCGCAGGCTCCGCGTGGGCTACGCGCGCGCGGCAAGGCTGATAGACATAATGGAGCAGCAGAAGATAGTTTCCGGATTTGACGGGAGCAAGGCAAGAAAGCTGCTTATAGACAGGGCGGAATTTGAGCGGCGCTTCGGCATGGGCGCTGCCGCCGCAAATCAAAACGAGAATGAAACGGGCGAAAGCGAGGTAAACACCACCGATGAAGAGATATAAGGCCGGGATGATATCCCTGGGATGTTCAAAGAATCTTGTTGATTCGGAGCTTATACTCGGATGCCTTAGGGACGCCGGGTTTGAAATTACGTCTGATGAAAAGGACGCAGATGTTATCGTTGTAAACACATGCGGCTTTATAGCTTCAGCAAAAGAAGAATCGATAAACACAATTCTTGAAGCTGCACGGGACAGGAAGGACGGCTCAAAGCTTGTTGTTTCAGGCTGTCTCAGCCAAAGATATCCCGAGGAATTGCGCGAAAGCCTGCCTGAGGTCGATTTATTCTGGGGCGTTGGCAGGCACAGGGAACTTGCGGACGCGATATGCTCTCTGGTCGGCATGCAATGCGGCTGCGCGTACAGCGGCGCGCGTATGCTCTCCACGCCCAAATACAGCGCCTATCTCCGCATAGCGGACGGGTGCGACAACCGCTGCACATATTGCGCAATACCGTTGATTCGCGGCGGCAGGCGCAGCGTGCCTATGGAAAAGCTTGTTGAGGAATCGCAAAAGCTTGCGGCGGGCGGAGTGAAGGAACTCACATTGATAGCGCAGGATACTTCCGCATACGGTTCCGATATATACGGCGAACCGAAGCTTGCCGAGCTGCTGAATGAGCTTTCCAAAATAGAAGGCATAAAGTGGCTGCGGGTGCTGTATGCCTATCCTAACACTGTCACGGAAAAGCTGGTGGACACAATGCTCAGCAACGAAAAGATAGTGCGCTATATAGATATGCCAATTCAGCATATCGATCCCGTTATGCTTGAAACCATGAACCGCCACGGCTCCGCGGAGCATATTCGCCGCATAACCCGCTATATACGCGAAGCATCGCCAGATTTTATACTGCGCACTACCGTTATGCTCGGCTTCCCCGGGGAAACGGAAAAGCAGTTTGAACTGCTATATGATTTTCTTAAGAATGAACCGTTCGATAGGGTCGGCGCGTTTGCATTCTGCCCTGAGGACGGCACAAGGGCCGCGCTTATGGACGGTCAGATAGACGAAGCCACAGCGAACGCAAGGCTCGATAAGATAATGCGCATGCAGCAAGCGGTATCGCTTGAGCTGAACAAAAAGCGCATAGGTAAGGAATACGAAGTGCTTATAGAGCGCGTGGATAAGGACGCCTGTTACGGAAGAAGTTACGCGGAAGCGCCGGACGTGGACGGCATAATAAAGATAATAAACGTTCCCGCCTCCGTAAAGCCGGGCGACTTTATATTCGCAAAAATAACGGATGCATCCGCATATGACCTGAAAGGAGAATTTGTAAAATGAACCTTCCCAACAAGCTTACCATAACCCGCATGGTGCTTACGCCGGTATTTGTTGCATGCTTTTATATTCCGGTAAGCTGGAACATGTATCTTGCAGGCGCTCTGTTCGTGATAGCATATCTTACCGATATGCTGGATGGGCAAATAGCGCGCCGCATGAACATAGTTACCGACTTTGGCAAGCTGATGGACCCAATTGCGGACAAGATTCTTTCCGCCGCGGCTATGATAATGCTGACCGCGGTCGGTCTGCTTTCGCCGATAGCCACGCTCATCACCATATCCCGCGAGTTTGTAATAAGCGGCTTCCGCCTTATATACGCAAACAAGAACATTGTGATAGCCGCAGGCCCCTTGGGCAAGCTTAAAACGCTTACGCAGTTCATTGGCATAACGCTTATGCTGTTCCTTAACCCCGTGTTTGTAAAATGCGGCGTTCCCGTAGATCAGATAATCATTTGGATATCCGTGGCGCTTGCAATATGGAGCTGCATAGATTACATAGTTAAAACCAACCGCGCCGCAAAAGCCGCGTAAGGAGGAGCGCACATGTCAGCAGAGCTTATTTCCGTAGGCACGGAATTGCTTATGGGCAACATTGTAAACACGAACGCCCAGTATATTTCCCAGCGCTTGGCCGATCTTGGCATAGACTGCTATTTGCAGACCACCGTCGGCGATAATCACGACAGATTGGTCGAAGCCGTACACGGTGCGCTGCGCCGCGCAGACATAGTTATATTGACGGGCGGTCTCGGCCCCACGGCGGACGATTTGACGAAAGAGACCGTTTCCGATGCATTCGGCAAAAAGCTGGTGCTTGACGAAGCGTCGCTGGAGTATATCAAAGCCCGCTTTGCCAAACGCGGCCATGAAATGACGCCAAATAACATAAAGCAGGCTTATTTCCCTGAAGGCTGCATCATATTGCCTAACCCCAACGGCACCGCGCCCGGCTGCATAGTTGAAAGCGACGCAAAGGCAGCAATACTCATGCCCGGCCCGCCGAACGAAATGGTGCCCATGTTTGAAGCGAGCGTGCTGCCGTATCTTGAAAAGCGCAGCGGCTATACGCTCAAATCAAAAATGCTCAGGATATTCGGCAAAGGCGAATCCAGCGTTGAGTATGAGCTGAAGGACATTATGGCAAGCCAGACCAACCCAACCATAGCGCCGTATGCGCTCAACGGAGAAATGAAGCTTCGCTTAACGGCTCGCTGCCGCGCGGGCGAAGATGCGGACGCCATAATGGCCCCAATGATAGCCGAAGTTAAGCGCCGCATAGGCGAATATATTTATTCCGAGGATGGGCTTGAACTGCACGAAGAAGTCGCGCGCCTTTTCAAGCAAAAAGGACTTACTTTAGCCGTTGCCGAAAGCTGCACAGGCGGAATGATATGCTCAAAGCTTGTTTCCGTGCCGGGCAGCTCCGCGTGGTTCAAAGAAGGCTGCGTTACCTATTCAAACGAAGCCAAGATGCACAGGTTGGGCGTGAAGCAAGCCACGCTTGATAAATACGATGCGGTAAGCGCCGAGACCGCTGCGGAGATGGCCGAAGGCATACGCATTTCAAGCGGAGCCGACATAGGCATAGCAACGACGGGATTTGCCGGCCCCGACGGAGGGACGGAGGATAACCCCGTAGGCACGGTGTATATAGGTTTCTCTTCAAGGGATAAAAGCTTCACCAAGCGGCTGCAACTAACCGGCAGCCGCGAGGGCATACGCAGCATGGCAAGCCTTCATGCGTTTGATATCCTTCGAAGAAACATTTTATAATTAGGTACTGTACAAGCATAATAGTATATGTTATAATTTCCTTGCAGGAAAAAGACGGCGAAAGGAAGGAAACAAAGCACTATGGCAATGGAAAAAGCAAAAGCGTTGGAAATGGCATTGAGCCAGATCGAGAAAGACTTCGGTAAGGGAGCCATAATGAGGCTTGGCGATGCGGCATCGAAAATATCCGTATCCACTATACCTTCCGGCTGTTTGGAACTGGACTTTGCGCTTGGCGTGGGCGGCATTCCCCGCGGCAGGATAATAGAGATATACGGCCCCGAATCATCCGGTAAAACCACCATCGCGCTGCACATAATCGCAGAAGCGCAAAAGCTTGGCGGCACGGCGGCGTTTATAGATGCGGAGCATGCGCTTGACCCCGTATATGCCGAAAACCTTGGCGTTGATGTGGACGAGCTTTATGTATCCCAGCCGGATACCGGTGAGGACGCCCTTGAAATATGCGAAACGCTGGTGCGCAGCGGTGCAATGGACGTTGTGGTAATCGACTCTGTCGCAGCGCTTGTTCCCAAGGCGGAAATAGAAGGCGACATGGGGGACAGCCACGTTGGCCTTCAGGCAAGGCTTATGAGCCAGGCCCTCAGGAAAATGACCGGCATTATTTCAAAGTCCAATACCATATTGGTATTCATAAACCAGCTGCGCGAAAAGGTTGGCGTAATGTTCGGCAATCCCGAAACCACAACCGGCGGACGAGCGCTAAAGTTCTATGCATCCATACGCCTTGACGTGCGCCGCATAGATTCAATAAAGAACGGCAGCGAGGTCGTTGGCAACCGCACCCGCATAAAAGTTGTAAAGAACAAGGTCGCACCTCCGTTCAAAACCGCCGAGTTCGATATAATCTACGGCGAAGGCATATCCAAAGAAAGCTCCGTGCTTGATTTGGCAATAGCGAATAAGATAATATCCAAATCCGGCGCATGGTATTACTACGGCGATATGCGCATGGCGCAGGGACGCGACAACGCAAGGCTGTTCCTTAAAGACAACAGCGAACTTTGCGATGAAATAGAAGCTAAGCTGCGCAAAGTGCTTTCCGCCGCGCCCAGCGAAGCACCGGACGACATGGAAGGCGGCGACGACGCACAGGATTGATATGCGCCAAAGAATAATAGCAGTAGACAATGATTCCATAGCGGAGGAGCTGGGCATCAAACCCGGCTTCTTCTTGTTGCGTATAAACGGCGAGGACGTTGAGGACGTTATAGATTACGAACAGCTTACGGCAGAAACGCATGTTACGCTGGAGCTGGAAACAAAAAGCGGCAAGATTGTTACCGCGGAAGTTGATAAAGAGGAATACGAACCGCTTGGCATATATTTTGAAAGCGGTCTGATGAGCAAGGTAAGAAGCTGCAAAAACAAATGCGTATTTTGCTTTATTGACCAAATGCCCAAGGGCGGACGCGATACGCTGCACTTTAAGGATGATGACTGGCGGCTCTCGCTCATAATGGGCAACTATGTAAGCCTTACAAACGTGGACGATAAAGAGTTTGACCGTATGCTCAGGCGCAGGGTAAGCCCGCTGTATGTTTCTATCCATGCTACGGACGGCGCCGTGCGCACGCGCATGATGGCAAATCCATCCGCCGCGCGCATAATGGAACGGCTTACGGCGCTGAAGGAACACGGTCTTTGTTTTCATGGGCAGATAGTTGTATGCCCCGGCCTTAACGACGGGGATGTGCTGAAAAAAAGCCTAAATGATCTTTATGCTCTCCGTCCGGCAACAAAAACGCTTGCGCTTGTGCCGGTTGGCATAACCAAATTCCGTGAAGGATTATATCCGCTGAGACTGCTGACAAAACAGGAAGCATCGGATATAATTGATTATACGGAAAGCTTTAACGCAGCCATTGAGGCGCGCGGCGAGGAAGGCTTTGTATATGCTTCCGACGAAATGTATATGATAGCCGGCCGCGAACTGCCAAGCTATGAAAGCTACGGCGAGTTTCTGCAAATCGAAAACGGCGTTGGCCTTATGCGCCAGTTTGAGCACGGCTTCAATGAGGCGCTCAAGGAAATGCAGCCGCTGAAAAGAAAAGTTAAGCTTGCCGGCGCAACCGGTATGTCCGCACGCAGTTTTTTGCAGAGGCTTTTCGATAAGCTGAAGCCATATGGCATAGAGCTTACGCTGCACAGCATAGAAAACGACTTCTTTGGCCACACGATAACCGTTTCCGGCCTTGTGACCGCAACGGATATTGCAAAGCAGCTAAGTGGCCTTAAAGCAGACGCATTGCTTATTCCTGACGATATGCTAAGAGAGCGCGACAGCGTTTTTCTCGACGGAAGGGATACAGACTGGCTTACAGCCGAAATGGGAATGCCGCTGTGGCCCATGTGCGCCGCCGATGGCGAAGAATTTGTATACGGCCTGTTCGACAGGTTAAATGAGGAGAAATAATATGGCAAAGCCTCTTGTGGCCGTAGTTGGCCGCCCGAACGTGGGCAAGTCCACGTTTTTCAATAAAATAACAGGAAAGCGCATAGCGATAGTTGAAGATACGCCCGGCGTTACACGCGACAGGATATATGCGGACGGCGAATGGCTGACCCATTCGTTCACGCTTATAGATACCGGCGGCATAGAGCCGATGCGCGAGGACATAATAAGTAAGCAGATGCGCAGGCAGGCCGAACTTGCCATAGAAACGGCGGACGTTATAATATTCATAGTAGACGGCCGCGAAGGGCTTACCGCGGCGGACGTTGAGGTTGCCGAAATGCTGCGCCGTTCCAAAAAGCCGGTAGTGCTGGCGGTAAATAAGATAGATCATCCAAAGTACGCCGATGCGCTGTATGATTTTTATGAGCTTGGCATAGGCGAGCCTATAACCATATCCGCCGAACAGGGGCTTGGCCTTGGCGATGTGCTGGATGAAGTTGTTGCGCATTTCCCTGAGCACGCCAGAGAGGACGAAGGAGAGGCCACACGCGTTGCCGTGGTTGGGAAGCCCAACGTTGGTAAATCCAGCCTTGTAAACGCGCTGCTGGGCGATGAGCGCACAATAGTGAGCAACATCCCCGGCACAACAAGGGATGCTATAGACTCTCCTTTCAGGTTTGGCGATAAGGATTATATATTGGTCGATACGGCGGGCATACGCCGCAAGCGCTCTATCGAGGATGAAAGCATAGAGCGATACAGTGTTATACGCTCGCTTGCCGCCATACGCCGCTGCGACATCGCGCTCATAGTAGTGGATGCCGAACAGGGCCTAAGCGAGCAGGACGTGCGCATTGCTGGATACGTTCATGAAGAGGGTAAGGCGAGCGTTCTTGTGGTAAATAAATGGGACCTTATCGAAAAGGATACCCACACCATGAACGAATTTAAGAAAAAGCTGGCAGTTGACCTTGCATTCATGGATTACGTGCCGATGATATTCATATCAGCACTTACTGGGCAGCGTGTGAATAAGGTTATGGATGTTGCAAACGAAGCATACCGCCAGAACTGCGCGCGCATATCCACGGGCACGCTGAACGACATAATAGCCGAAGCCATATCCGTTACCGAGCCGCCTTCCGATAAGGGCAGAAGGCTCAGAATATATTACGGCACACAGCCTTCGACCAACCCGCCAACGTTCGTGCTGTTCGTCAACGATCCCGGCCTTATGCATTTTTCGTATAAGCGGTATCTTGAAAACTTCTTCCGCAAATCTTTCGGCCTTACGCAAACGCCTATCAGGCTTAACGTAAGGGGCAAGACAAAGCCGGAGATATAATAATAAACAAACATTTACCCGCCATATTGGCGGGTTTTTGCATTAAACCGGAACACGGCACATATATTTTTCCCATAGATAAGCTTTATAAGCCTAAGGGGGAAGGAGCCTTTTATATGGATAGAAATGAGCTGTATTCAAGCATTGCCGCGCGCACCGGAGGGGATATCTATATTGGTGTTGTCGGCCCTGTGCGCACGGGCAAATCAACTTTCATCAAGCGATTCATGGATATGCTTGTCTTGCCGACAATAACCGACGAATATGAGCGTGCGCGCCTTACGGATGAGTTGCCGCAAAGTGCTGCGGGCCGCACGATAATGACCACGCAGCCCAGCTTTGTGCCGAACGAGGCTGCGGAGCTGACAATAGGGGATGATGCAAAATGCCGCATACGCCTTGTAGACTGCGTTGGATACATGGTAAAGGGCGCGGTAGGCCACGAGGAGGACAACATGCCCCGCATGGTACGAACGCCCTGGAGCGAGGAAGAAATGCCGTTCGACCGCGCAGCCGAAATAGGCACGCGCAAAGTAATAACGGATCATTCCACGATAGGCATAATTATGACCACAGACGGCAGCATAACGCAGATATCCCGCGAGGACTATATTCCGGCCGAGGAGCGCGTTGTAAACGAGCTGAAAGAGCAGGGGAAGCCTTTTGCCGTAATACTGAACAGCGTGCATCCTCAGGACGCGGAAACGCAGGCCCTTGCAGCCGCAATGCAGGATAAATACGGCATTCCGGTAAAAGCGCTTGATGTGCTTAGTCTGAATGCAGAGCAGCTTTACAGCGTGCTTGAAACCGTGCTTATGGAGTTTCCGGTTCATTCAATATCCATAAACATACCGGATTGGGTATGCGAGCTTGGCGCGGAGCATTATCTTGTGAAGCGAATAACCGAGCCGCTTGACGCCATAGACAACGTGGCGAAAATGCGCGACTACGGCAGCATATGCTCCATGCTCGGCGATATCGAGGATTACGAAGCGCCAAGGCTTGAACATGTATCGCTCGGCAGCGGAGAAATATCGATAGAACTGCGCCCGGTAAGCAGCATGTTCTATAAAATACTGGGCGAGGAATGCGGCTATGAAATAAAGGACGATGCGCATCTTGTGGCATCCATAAAATCCTTTGTGGCGGCGAAAAAGGAATACGACCGTATAGAGGGCGCGCTCAGGTGCGCCAAAATCACTGGCTACGGCATGGTGCCGCCTGAGCTTGATGAAATGATGCTGGAAGAACCGGAAATCGTGCGTCAAGGCAACCGCTTCGGAGTACGGCTCAGGGCCAAGGCCAGCGGTCTGCACATAATAAAGGTGGATATAGCGTCCGAAGTAGCGCCGCTGGTAGGCACGGAGGAGCAGAGCGAAGCGTTCATGGCCTATCTTATGGAAACGTTTGAAAAAGACCCGCAGAAGCTTTGGCAGACGGATATTTTCGGCAAATCGCTGAGGGACATGATACGCGAAAGCATGGCCGTGAAGGTAAACGCCATGCCTGAGAACGTGCAGCAGCGGCTGCATGATACGGTTGAAAAGATGGTCAATAACGGCTGTTCCGGACTGATATGCATAATGCTTTGATGCATATACGCATATCCATACACGATAAGGCAGGGCAAAGCATGCCCCGCCTTATTTTAATAGATTATATATAATGCCTGATTCCTTTGACCGCGCGGCAAATGAATGCTATACTTAAATATGTAAGCAACGCTTATATTCATATAAGTCAAAATAATGGCTTGCAGTTTATTATAACCTATCGTCATAGCGACAAGGAGGACAAACATGTTTTCAACCCTGAACGAAGTTAAGGAATTTATCAAAGCCAATGATGTGAAGATGATAGATTTCAAAATGACAGATATAGATGGCCGCTGGCGTCATATACTCATCCCTCAGC
>CAVDFM010000034.1:0-6443 GCA_963608365.1 bacterium
CAATGCGGTTTCTTAACGCGCGGGGCTTGGGTTTTAACGCCGTATTTATGTTTTCTTTATGCAATCTTAACGGATTGCATATATTCTTTTACATTATTTTTCTATCACCGTGCATGCATCCGCATCCAGCGCGAACCTTGCGCCGAAGGGCAGGCTCATGGTGGGGGAGCAATGGCCGCACATAAAGTTGGTTATGCAGGGCTTGCCGCTGGGCTTTACCAGTTCTTCGAACACAGTATCAAGAGTGAGTGAGTTTTCGGGCTTTTTGGCTTCGCAATCGGTGTACTGGCCAAGTATTATGCCCGCGCAGTCGTCAAGCTTGCCGGCGTTCCTGAGCTGGGTAAACATGCGGTCTATGCTGTACGGCTGCTCATCAACATCCTCAAGGAATATTATCTTGCCGCGCGTGTCTATTTCCCACGGCGTGCCGAGGCTTGCCACGACCAGCGAAAGATTGCCGCCGCAGAGTTCGCCTTCCGCCTTGCCGCCGACAAGGGTCTTTATGGGCGCATCAGCAGGGTTTTCATAGGTTATATCCTCGCCGAATATCATGGCCTTTGCATATTTATAGCTGTATTCGCTGCCGTCGATAAGATTGTCGCTTGTGGGCATGGTCATATGATATGTGCCGAAGCCGCACTGCTGGCGGAACGCTATATGGAATGCGGTAATGTCGCTGTACCCGCCGAAGAACTTGGCGTTTTCGCGTATGGTGGTATAGTCGAGCAGGGGCAGTATCCTGTGCGCACCGTAGCCGCCGCGCAGGCACCATATGCCGTCTATATCCTTATCGGTAAAAGCGTCGTTTATATCCTTTGCGCGCATTTCATCGGTACCGGCAAGGTAGCCGTGGCTCGCGCGGGCAGTAGGATACAGCACGGGTATAAGGTTCAGCTTCTCCGCCGTTTTTACCGCACGGTCGAGCTTGGCTTCAACGTCTCCGCTAACCGGACTTGACGGCGCTATGAGCGCAACGCGCGCCCCTTCAAAAAGTTTAGGTCCTCTCATTCTTCTTCGTCCTCCCCTTCCATTTCTTCAACAATGTCTAAAAATTCATCAAACACTTCGTTAAGAAGTATTTCATTGTCTATCGTATTATAATAATCCTGTCCGTCCTTGGTGTCCACCTTAAGCAGCACCACTTCCGCTTCATCGTCGTCCTGCTGCTCGGCCGGTTCCAGCGCAACGTACTTCTGCCCTTCGTAAACAAACGTGAGCACATGCACAAAGCTGGCTTCCTCGCCGTTTTCGTCCAGCAGCACTATTTCGTCGTAGCCGTCGTTTTTGCCCGTGTTTTCCATTTTGTGGCGTATCTCCTTAAAATAATTGTATGCATATTTACAGGCTGCGGTTGGAATCCAAATACCCCTGCAAAATTATTGTCGCTGCCAGCTT
This sequence comes from bacterium, assembly GCA_963608365.1. GTDB lineage: Bacteria > Bacillota > Clostridia > Christensenellales > CAG-138 > Phil1. The sequence continues at coordinate 1,396 of CAVDFM010000034.1, forward strand.
GTCCACCACCTTGCGCCGTTTGCGCCAGTCAAGCTCGGCCTCCATCAGCACTCTTTCGGCCGAAACGGTAGTGAGCCGTTCATCGAAAAAGGCATGCTCGCCATCCCAAAGTTTAAGCACGGCGTCTGCAAATTCCTTCACCTTTTCGCTTTGGAAGCCGTAGCTGCCGTCCATATTCCGCGGCATGCCGAACAAAAGCCGCACCGGAACATATTTCTTCGCAAAGTTCGCAATGTACTCCGCGTCCTTTTCAATATCTCCGGTCCTGTTGTATGTTTCAAGCCCCTGCGCGGTTATGCCCAGCGGATCGCTCACGGCTATGCCTATTCTTTTGTCGCCAACGTCCAGCGCAAGCACCCGCATCATTGCTTGTCCGCTCCGTCGCCGTTCATTGCGGCCGCCGTGTCCTGCGCCTGAATATAGAAGCGCACAAGCTCCTCCACCAGCTCGTCCCGCTGCAGGCTGCATATGCGGTAGCGCGCGTTATTATAGCTGGTTATATATGTCGGGTCGCCGGAAATAAGATAGCCCACTATCTGGTTTATGGGGTCGTATCCCTTTTCCCGCATAGATTCATAGACGCTTATAAGGACCTCGCTCGCGGTACTTCTCTCCCGGGGCATCCTGAAAAGCATCGTTTCGGTGGTTTTCTCGTTCATTTAGTCCTCCCCTTCGTGCATATTTTTGATATACTGCGCCATGGTATTATTTGTTATTATATCACATTGCCCTGAAATAGCAAGGAATGTTAAGCAAAATGAACAGGGGAACGCATGTGAATTTTCTGCGTTCCCCGTGCCGTTGTTTATTCTGTTTTTTAGGCCTTCAGCTCGCCGCATATATCCGTTTGCATAAGCGTGCGCACGCCCTGCAAAGAGAAATCCGGCCCAAGCTTGCCCAGCGCCCACATCAGCTTCGTTACCGATGCTTCTGTGGTCATATCCTTTGCGGATATAACGCCCGCGCTCCTGAGCGGCGCGGAAACTTCGTATATATCGGGATTGCTGGCCTCGTAAAGGCATTGGCTGGTGAGTATAACGGGAATGTTTTCCTCTATCAGCTTATGCAGGCTTTCCGCATGATCGCGCCGAATGTTATGCACCCCGCCAAGGCCGAATGCTTCAACTACAACGCCCTTAACGCCGCATCCGGCAAGGCTTTCTATTATGGCGGGCATCGTGCCTGGAATGAGCTTTATAAGCGCCACGCGCGGCTCAATATCCATAAAGAAATCCTCGTGGGCGGCTTCTTCCTCCGGCGCATCTGCCATTATGAAGCGGCCGTCCTCAAAGTATCCCACAAGCGGGCGGTTTATCGATTCAAATGCGTTCAGCGACATCGTGCGCGTTTTTACCGCGCGGCAGCCCAGTATCACGCTCCCGCCGAAGGCTATATACACGCCGCCCGGCAGCTCCCGCGCGGCGGTGAGCGCATCACCCAGATTAGCCGCGGCGTCGCTTCCGTCCATGCCCATCGGGTACTGCGCACCCGTGAGCACAACGGGTATCTTTATTCCCTTGAGCATAAAGGACAGCATGGACGATGTGTAGGCCATTGTATCCGTGCCGTGGGTTATAACTATGCCGTCGGCATTGTGCATATTGTCCGCAACCGCTTGGGCTATGGCGCGCCATTCTTCGGGCTGCACGTTTGAACTGTCCATGCGGAACAATTCTATCGATTCAACGTTTTCCGCCCTGTCCTGCACATAGGAAAGCAGTTCCTTCGCGCTCAGCTGCGGCGCAAGGCCGCTTGCGGTCTGCTTGCAGGCTATCGTGCCGCCCGTGGCAATAAGAAGTATCTTTTTCATCAATTCCGCTCCTTCCGCCTTTTTACCGCAGCCTATTTTATTATATAACGCCGTGCTTTTCAAGTATGGGCTTTACCGCCTTTTCAAGCCTTTCAAGCGCGGCTATAAGGTCACGCTTAGGCAGCGCCATGTTCCAGCGCGTGAAGCCGGATCCGTTCGTTCCGAACATTTCGCCCTCGTTCAGCACCAGATCCGCCCCAAGGCACAGTTCCTTCAGCTCCTTATCGTTCATGCCAAGCGCGCGCATATCCATCCATGCAAGGTATGTGCCTTCGGCGCGTATGCAGGTTATGCCCTTCAGCCTTGTTTCAACGAATTCATACATGGTGTTGAAATTATCCTCTATCGCCGAGAGCATTTCCTCTATCCATTCGTCGCATTCGTTATGCGCCGCTATCGCCACCGCGCGGGCAAAATAGGTGAGCGAATCGCCCATGGCGCGGTCCTGCTCGCGCTCATATTGTTCATAACGTTCCTTATTGGGAATGAATATGTCCGAACAGCCGAGTCCGGCCACGTTGAACGTTTTGCTCATAGCCGTGCACACCATGCAGTTATCCCTGAATTCGGGGAACGTCAAAAGCGAATGGTGCTTGTGGCCCTTAAACGTGATATCGCAATGTATTTCGTCCGCAATGAGGAACACGCCGTGCCTGAGGCAAATATCGCCCACGCGCTGCACTTCTTCCCTTGTCCATACGCGGCCTATGGGGTTATGCGGGCTGCACATTATCATAAGGTGCACATCCTCGCGCGCGGCAAGCTTTTCAAGCTCTTCAAAGTTCATTTCATAATGGCCGTTATTGAGTATCAGCCTGTTTTCGACTACTTTGCAGCCGTTGTCCTTTATAGCCCCGTAAAACGGAGTATATACCGGGCTTTGTACTATAACGCCCTCACCTTCCTTGGCGAACGCCCTTACCGCAACGCTGAGCGCGGGCACAACGCCGTTCGTAACGGTATGCCATTCGCGCTGAACCTCATAGCCATGGTGGCGGATATAATAGTTCTTTACGGCGTTGAAGTATTCGTCGTCAACATGCGTATAGCCGTATATGCCGTGCTCCGCGGCCTCTATGGCGGCGCGCTTTATTTGCGGCGCGACCTGAAACTCCATGTCCGCTATTGAAAGCGGCGTAATCCCCGCTTCCTGCACATGCGCGGGTGCAACATCCCATTTGAATGAACCTGTGTGGCGTCTGTCGGTAGTTGTAGTAAAATCGTACATATACTCTCCTCCGTGCTTTGTCCGTGTACTACATACGATTGTAGCATATATTCCCGTCATTTTGGGCATTTCGGGAAAATATATTATTTGCGCGCCGAATGCTGTTGAACGCGGCGGCGTTTATAGGTATAATCATTACAATATCTTTTGTTTTTATAAGGAGCGGCCAATGAAGCTGAATTACAAACGCACTTTCTTAGTAGGACTCGCATTTTTCTCCATCTGCGCATTTTGGCAGATGTACGATGGCATAATCCCTCTTATCCTGCGCGATACATACGGGCTGGACAATGCGCTGCGTGGCATAGTGATGGGTATAGACAATCTGCTTGCGCTGTTCCTGCTGCCGTTTTTCGGCGCGCTGAGCGATAAAAAGGGCCGCCGCATGCCGTTTATCGTAATAGGCACGGCGCTCGCGGTTGTGCTTACCATGCTGCTTGCATACATAATCCGCCACTATAACGCCGCCGCGCCCACTCAGTCGCTTATAATATTCTTCGTGTCGCTCATGGCGCTGCTTGTATCCATGGGGCTTTACCGCTCCCCTGCCGTTGCGCTCATGGCGGACGTTACGCCCAAACCCCTGCGCAGCCAGGGCAATGCCGTAATAAACCTTATGGGCGCGTTCGGCGGGCTTTACACGCTTATAATGATGAAAGTCGCCGTAACTACGGACGCGGCGGGCAACGCGAACTACACTGCGCTTTTCGCGGCAGTTGCCGGACTTATGGCAACGGCTATAGCAATACTTGTGCTGACGATACGCGAAAAGAAGCTTGTGGCCGAAATGAAGGCCATAAACTACGGCGTGAGTGAGGACGAGGACCAGGGCAAGACCGAAACCGTAAACGGCAAGGAAAAGCTGCCTAAGCCCGTATTAAAGAGCCTGCTGCTGATACTCACCACCATCGGCCTTTGGTTCCTTGGCTACAATGCCGTGACAACGTTCTTCACAAGCTATGCCACCGCCACGTGGTCCGGCGGGCTCAGCCACGCATCCACCTGCCTTATGGTGGCAACCGTTGCTGCCGTTGCGTCCTATATACCCATCGGCATGATAAGCGCGAAGATAGGCCGCCGCAACATGATACGCATAGGCCTGCTTATGGCGGCGGCAGGCTTCGCCGTGGCAACGTTCTGCGCCCGTGAATTCAGCTTTTATCTTTATATAGTGTTCGCCGTGGTAGGCTTCGCGCAGGCCGCGGTTACCGTGAACACATTCCCCATGGTTTGGGAAATAAGCCGCAGCGGCAACGTTGGCAAATACACTGGCTTCTATTATACCGTTTCCATGACGGCGCAGACCGTAACGCCGTTCCTCGTGGGCATTTTCCTTGACAAGCTGGGCAACGACGCGCTGTTCCCATACGGCTTCGTGTTCGTGCTGCTGGCGCTTATACCCATAAGCCTTGCCAAGCACGGCGACAACCGCCCCGAAGCGCCCAAGAACAAGCTTGAGGCGTTCGACGTGGACGATTGATATGGTTTACACTGCATTTGATACAACAGATATAGTTATCGAAACCGAGCGGCTGTATCTTCGCCGTTTCACCAGGAATGACCGCGACGGCCTTGCAGCCATGCTGAAAGACCCCGAAACCATGTATGCATACGAGCATGGCTTTAGCGACGACGAGGTTCAGGCATGGCTTGATAAGCAGCTTGCGCGCTACGAACAATACGGCTTCGGCCTATGGGCGGCAATAGAAAAAACCACGGGCAAGCTGATAGGCCAATGCGGACTGACGATGCAGGATGCCGACGGCGAAGAAATGCTCGAAATAGGCTATATTTTCAACCGCGCGTATTGGCACATGGGCTATGCCACGGAAGCGGCGTCGGCCTGCAAACGCTATGCATTCGATACGCTAAACGCGTACGAAGTATGCTCCATAATACGGGACAATAATCTGCCTTCGCAGGCCGTGGCACGGCGCAACGGCATGGTCCCCGTAAAAACATTCGTTAAGCATTACTATGGCATCGATATGCCGCATATCGTGTTTTCCG
>CAVDFM010000034.1:6453-15720 GCA_963608365.1 bacterium
TTTTCCGCAAGGCGCGGAGAGCCGTGAGCATATAATACTAAACGGAGGTAAAAAAGAATGGAAAAGCGCTCTTCTCAACCGGCCAAAAAGGTCAAATATGTGCTCATACTCCTTCTGATCGCGGCCGCAGCCGCCGTGCTGATATTCAGCCTTGTTAATAATAACAAGCCTGCTCAGTCAAAGGCATACGGCGAAAGCTACGCTGCGGCGCTGATTTCAGACATTCAGAGTTCATCGAATGTTGAGTACACGGTAAAGAGGGACTCCTTCGACCATTCATCGGTATGGGTGCTCGGCACGGAGTCAAGATTGCAGAGCGCCAAGTTTTCTTCCAAGGCGACCCTTATCCCCGCCGAAAGCGACGCGGATGAGGCAGTACAAAGCATAATACTTTCCATGGCGCTCAAGGAAGTGCAGCTTCTCGGCACGGACGAATCATCCTCAGCCCCGGGCGGCCAATTCTGGGGCACGCTCACGCTTTATACAGACAGCGAAAGCGCCACGGGAACCGCGTTCGACATAGCATCCGGCCAGCTCCGCCTGAAAATACGCGATGAGCAGGGCGAGAATTGCCTTCTGCTGCTTTTTGATGCAGATGCGGCGGCAACGGATGCGCTGCTTGAGATTGTCGGAGATAATTAAGAAGGAGTAAACAATGTTCAGATCTATCAGAAAAAAGCGAAACCAGCTTGATATGCAAACGGCCGAGGCCCTTTTGCTGCACAGCCGCCGCGGCATTCTTGCCGTGAATGGGGACGACGGCTATCCTTACGCGATACCTATCAATTACATCTATGACAGCGCCGCCAGAAAGATTTACTTTCACGGAGCGCGTGCCGGGCACAAGGTGGACGCCCTTCGGGCCTGTGACAAAATATGCTTTACGGTTTACGGGAACGAAACCATAAAGGAAGAAGCATGGGCGCCGTTTGTGCAAAGCGCCGTCGTGTTCGGCAGGTGCCGCTTGGTTGAACCCGGTGCAAACGCCACCGCGCTGCTGAAGCAGTTTGCAATGAAGTATTATCCGAACGAGCAGCTTGTCGATGAGGAGATAGCACGCTCCGGAAAAGCCGCGCAGCTATTTGAGATAGACATAGAGCATATCAGCTGCAAAGAAGTGCAGGAACGCTGATCCCCGCACCGCATAACCGCAAAACGCCCTGCGCCCGAGCGTTGGGACAACAGAACAAGGGACTGAACCAGTATGCTTCAGTCCCTTTTTAGTTTATTATGCTTTACTGCGCCGCTGCGCTGCGCGCGGCTTTTTCCGTTACGCGGAGCAGTGAAGGCTGCGTGGCGCGTTCAAGCTGCCGCAGGAACAGCGCGAACATCACCGCCGCAGCAATGCAGCATATAACATCCGCCGCAGGCGTTGCCCAAACAAGGCCGTACATGGGGAACAGCGCGCCCAGCGCAAACATGAGCGGTATATCCACCATGCCCTTGCGCATCAGCGCCAGCAGCAGCGACTTGCCGCCGTGGCCCGTGGCTTGGAAGAATGATACAACCATGTATGCAAATGCGGAGAACGGGCCGCCGATGCACAGTATCCTAAGGAAGCTTGCGCCCGCGCTGACCGATTCCGACCCATGCTGGATGAACAGGCCTATAAGCTGCGCGCTGAACCCAAGGCACACCGCCATGCACACCAGCGCCAGCGCAACGGATACCATCGACGCGGTAAACGCGGCCTTTTTCATGCGTTTATGGTCGCCGGAGGCAAAATTATAGCCAATCAGCGGCAGCACGCCCTGCGCCATGCCGCGCGCCATGCAGTGCGCAAGCATATTAACCTTCTTGGCAACGCCAAGGCCGGCCTGCATTGCCGTGCCGTATGCGGCCATAAGGTTATCGAGCACGGCAAAGGATATGTTTTCGCACAGCGTCATAAGGCAGGCGGGCAGGCCAACGCTCAAAACCTCGCCCGCTATGTCCTTATTGAACGTATCCTTATCCAGCATGAAGCCGAGCGTTGTATTATTCCTGTTTTTAAGCATAACGGCAACGAAGTACAGGGCCGTTATAACATTGGAAAGCATAGTTGCAACGGCCGCGCCGAGCGGCTCGTTCCCCTTTTCAAACAAAACGAACATGAACAGCGGGTCAAGCGCAACGTTTGCAATGCCGCCTATGGCTATGCCTATGCTGGCCTGCATGCTGCGCCCTTCCGAACGCAGCAGATGCGCCATAAGCGCACCGAACGCAGTTGCAAGCCCTCCCACGGACACGGTGGTTATAAGATACGCCTTTGCGTGGGCATGCACGGCCGCGTTCGCACCGCCGAGCAGGTCTATAACTCCGTCCGCAAAAAACACGCATACGAGCGAATATATAGCCGTTACGCCCATGCAGCCCCAGAAGGCGAAGCTTGCCGCCTCCTTGGCGCGGTGCCGCTGCCCTGCCCCGGCGGCGCGGGCTATTGCGCTGGCCCCGCCCGCGCCGAAAAGATTGGCTATGGCGCTTAATATCATAAACGCCGGCATACATACGGTTACGGAGGTTATCATGGCATCGCTGCCCGTAAGGCCTACAAAGAACGTGTCCGCCATGTTATATATAACAAGTATTATTTGGCCTATCACCGCCGGCATGGCAAGCTTCATTATGGCCATGCCCACGGGTTCATCCTCAAACAATGCTTTTGATCTCTTTTCGCAGTCCAATTTTTCTTTCTCCTTATCGTCCCGTTCCCGCGCAAAGGGTATGCTTAATAGGCGGCAGGCGCGCGTTTTCGTTTGCGGCTGCTTTATTTTTGCGTATCCCTATTGCTATCGGATGGTATATATGATATGCTATGTTTCAGATAAAATCCAATTATGGTTTTCTTGGCATCAATCACGTTTTGTAATGGAGGAGCAATGTTAGGAACAAAGATGGAAACACTGCTTGCAGTGGTCGAATACAAAAACTTTACCAAGGCGGCGGAGGCGCTCTCGCTTACCCAGCCCGCCGTGAGCCACCATATAAACCAGCTTGAAGAGGAACTGGGCGCGGTGCTGTTCGTGCGCAGCAAGGGTGGATTAAAGCTTACGCCGCAAGGGGAGATAGCCGTTAAATACGCGCGCAGGCTGAAGGCGCTGGACCAGAAGCTGCACAGGGAGCTTATAAACGTTGAAAAGAGCATAACCAACCTGCGCATAGGCATAACGCACACGGCGGAGAGCAACCTGACCACGCAGGTGCTTGCCAAATGCGCCAACCAGCACAGCGGTTTAAGCATTACCATTGCAACTGACACGATAAAAAATCTTTATGAGATGCTTGAGAATTACGAGATAGATTTGGCCATAGTTGAAGGCTCGCCGACAAGTTCCGCGTTTTCGTCGCTGATGCTGGATACGGACTATCTTGTCTGCGTAATGGCGGTTACGCATCCGCTTGCAAGCCACGCAATGGTCACGCTGAGCGAACTGAAGGGAGAGCAGATGATACTGCGCCTGCCTTCCTCCGCAACGCGGACGCTGTTTGAATCCACGCTTGAAAGCATAAACGATTCGATAGAAAACTTCAACGTGACGATAGAGGTGGACAACATTGCCACGATAAAGGACCTTGTCAGAAAGGAACTTGGCGTATCCATACTGCCAAAGAGCGCATGTATGGACGAACTGAGCAAGGGCAAGCTTGCCGCGCTGCCGATAGAAAATCTGAGCATGGTACGCGAAACGCGCATAGTTTACAACCGCGACTTTTCGCATTTTGACATCTTGCAGGAGATCACCAAAACATATCAGGAAACAGCAAAAACGCAGCGGTAAATGCAGAAATATAAAAGAGACGGTTCATCGCCGTCTCTTTTTATCATATTCGTTTTACAGACTCATGCGGTATATGTCCAGCACATCCTGCTTTTTTAGCGGCACAAAGCCCTCTATAACGCCGCCTGCGCCGCAGGCCTTTTCCGCCATGGCATCGAAATGGGTTTGGTCTATGCCTATGGCTGAAAGCGTGCTTTTTAGCCCAAGCGTTGTGAACAAAAACTCGCTCAGCCGCTCTATGCCGGCGTTCGCCGCCTCGGCATCGCTCAGGGCATTATCGACCGAGAATACCGTGCGCGCGAACCTTGCAAGGCGCGGCGCGGTGGCATCGTTCAGGCAATGCCGCATCCAGCGCGGGGTGAGTATGGCAAGGCCAAGGCCATGCGTAATATCATAATACGCGGAAAGCTGATGCTCCATTGGGTGGCAGCTCCATGCAAGCGTCCTGCCCCCGTCAAGGAAGCCGTTTATGGCCCACGAGCTTGCCCACATAAGATTTGCGCGGGCTTCGTAATCATCGGGCTTGGCAATGGCTATGGGGGCGTATTTTATGACCGTTTTGAACAGCACCTCCATGAACCCATCCAGCATATACAGATCCTTTTCGGTATTGAAGTAAACTTCGCATATGTGGCTTATTATATCAGCCGCGCCGCACGCCGTTTGGTATGCGCTTACGGAATAAGTAACGGTTGGGTCAAGGAAGGACGCCTTTGGCACAAGCTTATAGTCCCCGCGGCCTATTTTGTCGTTCGTTTCAGGGTTGCTTATAACGCCGCAGTTGTCCATTTCGGAACCCGTGGCAGCTATCGTCAGCACGGTTATTACCGGCAGCGCACGCTCTATGGGCGCGCGATTTTTTATAAATTCCCACGGGTCAATGTCCGCGCACGCGCCTGCGGCAATGAACTTTGCCGCGTCTATTGTGCTGCCGCCGCCAACGGCCAATACCATGTCTATGTTCTCCCGCTTGCAAAGCTCCGCCCCGCGCCGCACGGAGTCTATTTTAGGGTTGGGCTCAATGCCGGAAAGCTCCGCCGCGTAAAGCCCCGCGGCGCTGATCTGCGCCATTACCTTATCGTAAAGCCCGCTCTTTTTTACTGAGCCGCCACCATATGCCACAAGCACCCTTTTGCCGTATTTTTTCAGCTCATCGCCAAGATGGCAAAGCTGATCCTGCCCAAAGTATATGCGCGTTGGTATATCGTATATAAAGCCGTTCATGCCGTTTCCTTTCTTATATCCTTGCATAAAGCCTTGCCTGCTCGTAAAGCGCGGGGGCTATGGCAAAAAGATCGGTGTTTTTATCCAGCCTCCATTGCCAGTTGCCATAAGGCTGACCTGGAATATTCACGCGGCTGCCTTCCGCAAGGCCAAGGTGATCCTGAAGCTGCGCAACGAACAAGCGCGCAACCGAACCCATGCCGCCGCGTATCATTGCGGCAACAAGCTCAGCCGAATCGCTCACGCCGAAATACTTTTCGGTATATTCGCGCACGCCGTCCCCCGCTTCCTTTACCCAAAGGAGCGTGGGGCTGTTATCATGCGTGCCGGTATAGCACACGCAGTTTTCAACAAAGGCATGGGGCTGATAGTCATGCGGCTGCATACCGTCGAACCCAAGCTGCAATACCCGCATGCCCGGGAAGCCGGAGCCGGAGAGCAGCGCCTTTACCTCATCCGTAACATAGCCCAGGTCCTCCGCGATGAATTCGGCGTTTACGCCCCGCTTAACGGCGTTTACAAACGCCATGCCAGGCCCCTTTACCCAGCGGCCGTTGCGCGCGGTGCTTTCGCCGAAAGGCACGGCGTAATAGCTTTCTATCCCGCGGAAATGGTCTATGCGGATAACGTCATAAAGCCTTGCGGCGGCGTTGAGCCGGTTTATCCACCAGCCGAAGCCCGTTTCCTCCATCCGCTGCCAATTATAGAGCGGATTGCCCCAAAGCTGACCATCCTGATTGAAATAATCCGGCGGCACGCCCGCAACTTCCTTGGGCGTAAGGTTTTCATCCAGCGCAAAAAACTCCCGCTGCGCCCAAACCTCAACCGAATCCATGGCAACGTATATGGGCACATCGCCTATTATGCTTATGCCAAGGCCGTTTATATAGCTTTTCAGTTTTTTCCATTGGGTGAAGAAAAGATACTGAATATATATATACAGCTCTATATCCTCCTTCAGCTCCGCGCTGTAACGCGCTATGGCGTCCGCCTCGTGCCGCTTGATGGCTTCATCGTCCCATTGCGTCCACGCCTTCATGCCGAAGTGCCGCTTGAGCGCCATGAACAGCGCATATTCATGTATCCAGCTTTCGTGTTCCTTAATGAATGCGTCAACCGCCGCGCGGTCGCGCTCGCAGCCGCGCCGTTTGGCCGCCTCCAGCACGCGGAAACGGTTAAGATATATCTTTTCGTAATCCACGCGGCCCGCATCGCCGCCCCAGTTCACGCCTTCGATCTCGCCGCGCTCAAGCAAGCCGTCCTCAATAAGCATATCAAGGTCAATAAAATACGGATTGCCCGCTGCAGAGGAAAAGCTTTGGTACGGCGAATCGCCATAGCTGGTCGGCCCAAGGGGCAGCATTTGCCACGCGCGCCTGCCCGCAGCCTTCAAAAAATCGGCAAACCTATATGCCTCGCGCCCAAGCGTGCCGATACCGTAGGGCGAAGGCAGCGAAAATACCGGCATCAATATGCCGCAACTGCGTTCCATATATCTTCTCACCATTCAAGGTTCTTATTGTCATCCTTGCTAAACACATGCGCAACATGCCCGCCGAAGCTGAGCTTCACATCCATGCCCATGGGATAATGCGCGGCTTCGCCGTTGAGCGGGACTATGGCTATCATGTCCCCGCCGAAGGCGGACATATGAAGATGCACGCTGGAGCCCATCATTTCGCTCACGTCCACCTTTGCCGGTATGCCGCTTTGGCCTATTATCACATGCTCCGGCCTTACGCCCACGGTGACCTGCTGCTCCGCAACGCCCTTCGCGGCAAGGCGCTGCTGCTTATCCCCGCTCAGTTCAACGCTCAGCCCGTCTGTTTCGATGAAATAGCGGCCGTCATGCTTAACAAGATTGCCATCGAAGAAGTTCATCTGCGGCGTGCCTATGAAGCCTGCCACGAACAGATTGGCGGGATGGTCAAATACCTGCTGCGGCGTGCCTACCTGCTGAATGAAGCCATCCTTCATTATAACAATCCTGTCACCCAGCGTCATGGCCTCGGTCTGGTCGTGGGTAACATATATAAACGTGGTATCTATCCTTTGCCTAAGCTTTATCAGCTCCGCGCGCATCTGGTTCCTAAGCTTCGCGTCAAGGTTCGAAAGCGGCTCGTCCATAAGGAATACCGCCGGATTGCGCACGATGGCGCGGCCTATTGCAACGCGCTGCCGCTGGCCGCCTGAAAGCGCCTTGGGCTTCCTGTCAAGATATTCGGTAATGTTCAGTATCTGCGCCGCTTCCCTTACGTGCTTGTCTATTTCTTCCTTGCTGCACTTTTTAAGCTTGAGCGAAAACGCCATGTTTTCATAAACCGTCATGTGCGGATACAGCGCATAGTTCTGGAAAACCATTGCAATGTCCCTATCCTTGGGCGCAACGTCGTTCATAAGCTTATCGCCTATATACAGTTCGCCGTCGGTTATTTCCTCAAGCCCGGCAATCATTCTGAGCGTTGTGGACTTGCCGCAGCCGGAAGGCCCTACAAGGACCACAAACTCCCTGTCCGCAATGTCCAGGCTGAACTGCTGCACGGCTACAACGCCTTCCTCGGTTATCTGAAGATTCGGGCCGTCTTCGCGCTTTTTGTGCTTCTTGTCCTTGCTTACGGGATAGACCTTTTTGATGTTTTTAAGGCTCACCTGTGCCATATGATTTTCGCTGTGATCTTTCGCCCTCCGGCTGAAAAGATCTCGCCGCCGGCATTACCCGCGCGGCCTTACGGCAGGTCTCCACGCTGCCGCACCGCCAGCAACAGCGGACGTATCCTCCTTCGTTCCCCGCCGCGGCCTATTATGAGTGGAGTAGTGCCGAGGCGGATATATTCAGATATAATAAATATAGCACCCATCGGGTGCATATTCAACAATATATCGTCAATCTTTCGGTATAAATTCGCATATTTTTTGCCATGCCGCAATGAGCCGCGGCATATTATACGAAGCGTTGGCGGGGCTGGTGGACGGCAGCTTTTCCGCCATCGGTTCAAGCGAAGGATGGTACTTTACAAGCGTTGCGTACGAAAGCGCGCCGTTGCAGAATATCCTTTGCACGCGCGTGCCGCTGATAAGCGCAGGAATATCCGCGGGGACTATGTTTTTCGCCTTGGCGTCACTGCTGAGCATAATATCGCACTCATACACGGCGTCGTATAGGCCGATTCCGTGGCATATCAGCGCCGCCCTGCGCGCGGCAAAGTCCATTGCGGCATAATCCTCATCCGTGAGCGCGCCGATAACAGGCCAGAAGCGGTTCTTCGGGTGCATATAATAAAACCCTTCTTCAACCGAGCGCACGGAAGGCACGCTGCCGAGTATCAGCACCGTGCAGCGCGGGTCTATCACCGGTGCAAACGGATGCACAATGTGCCGCGTTTCGCCCATGCTCAGTCCGCCTCCTGCTCCACGCGCTTCTGTATGCCCTCCATGCGCCTGTCAAGGCTTGCTCCCATGGTTGCGCATTCAAGCAGTTCCTTTGTTATTTCGGCACGGATATCGTCCGGCACGTCCTTTTTATAGTTTATTTTGTGTTCAAGGCTGGCCCACCAGTCCATTGATATTGTGCGGAACTGGACCTCAACCTTCATCATGCGCTTTTTATCGTGCAGAAATATCGGCGTTTCAACTATCAGGTGCAGGCTGCGGTAGCCGTTGGGCTTGGGGTTCTTTATATAATCCTTGCACTCTATAACGCGGATATCGTCCTGCTTGGTGAACGATTCCGAAAGCATATAGATGTCGCTGGGGTATGAGCATATCACCCGCACGCCCGCAATATCGTTTATGTTTTTCTCTATGCTGTCTATGGATATTCCGACGCCCTTGCGCGAAGCCTTTTCAACAATGCTGTCCAGCGATTTCAGCCGCGTTTTTACGCTCTCTATCGGGTTGCGGTCATATTGCAGCGAAAGTTCTTCGTTAAGCACGTTGAACTTGGTCGCCACCTCCATCATGGCGCAGCGGTAATAGGCCATAAGTTCTTTATATGGCCGTGCATAATTCTGCATCCATATTCTTATATCGCTTTTGCTCAGGCGGGAGAGCAAAAGCTGCTCAAGGCCCTGCATGTCGCTCAGATTTATCATAGCGGGAAGTATTCTGCCTTTCGTTATGCTATTATTTCTTTCCTTATTATATGCGTTTTGCGCGTCATGCGTCTATGCCGGTAATGTGACGAAAAGTAAAACTTTTGGCGGAGTTTTTATTGACGAATTATTAACACGGTGTTAATATATCTTTATACAAAAATTTGAATAAATGCTATCACTCAGGTATTTGT
>CAVDFM010000035.1:0-11232 GCA_963608365.1 bacterium
CATAATTCTTTACTGCAAAGGGAAAATAAACAGTTTCCCTGCAAGTGCCAACTGATAAAGGAGGATATATAAAGTGAAAAAAAGACTATTTTCTGTCGTACTGGCGATTGCGTTGGTATTGGGCATTGCAGCCGTAGCACTGGCGCAAGGCCTTACGCCAAGTGTAGATAAGGCCGCCATAAAAGCGGGCGAAAGCGTAACCGTTTCACTTACGCTCGAAGAGGCTATATCCGATATGGCTTCCGCCACGTTCACCGTAGGCTTCAACGGAAACCTGTTCGAGCTTACCGGCAGCAATTCCGCGAGCAGCAACCTCAGCGCTGACCTTATAAAAGGTACCGCACCCAACAATTTTCTTGAGATAAACTGGTTTGACTTTAACCTTGATCAGACCCTTCCCGCCGGCGTTATAATGACTCTGACCTTCACTGCCAAGAGCGATATAGCCGACGAATCTCAGGCTGCGTTTACCTCCGGTCTCAGGGAATGCGTAATGGTTCCCGGTACCGCTGAACCCGCCATATCTGCTAATTCTGTATCCGTTACCGTAAGCCCCGCCGGCGGAGATCCTACGCCTACTCCTACAGCTGAGCCTAGTCCGACCGTGGAACCCACCCCGACTGTGGATCCCACTCCTACGACCGATCCTACTCCGACTGTGGAGCCCACCCCGACGGTAGATCCTACTCCTACGACTGATCCTACTCCGACCGTGGAGCCCACCCCAACGGTAGCGCCTACTCCGACAGTAGAGCCTACCCCGACCGTAGCGCCCACTCCGACAATAGCGCCTATCCCGACCGTAAAGCCCACCAGCAATCCCGGCGGTAGGCCCGGCTGGCCCGGTTCAAACGTCCCCACTGCGCCTGCGGCTGAAATGCCCGTTACCGGCGGCGAGGATAACATAATACTGCCCATAATATTGCTCGTAGCCGGCGTTGCACTTTTCGTTGCTTTTAAGCATAAGAAGAAGGCATAAATGGGCAGCAACGGATAAGCCGAAGCGAAGTTTGTGTATAGCGATATGAGTGCAAAAAGCACGACGTTTGCATCTAATTCGCAACACAAGGTAATATAAAGAAATCTGAACTTGCATATTCAGCTTTCCGTGCTATAATTAAGACATGCCCTAACGGGTAAATAAAACAACATAACAACAACGGCAAAAGGCAGAAGGGTAACAGCTTCTGCCTTTTGTTTTGAGTTTGTGTTATAATGTGTAATAGGTAATTGATAAAGAGGAGGCAATATGATGAGTGAATAAGATACTCATATCTTCGCAAGCCGAAAAAGAATAACCAGCTCAAACGCCACACTAACTTCCCACCCCCTCATAAATAATTTACCCAAAATCCGCCTTTACATATGGTATCCATGGTATCGATATCCCATTGTATCACCTCGTAGCCAAGGGAGCGCATCGTGGTTATTACGGTGTCGTTATATTCGCCGAATGGCGCGCGGAATACCTTGCAGCGTTTGCCGGCAAGCTTTTCTATCTTGTCGTCGTATTCAACGGTTTCCTTGCGCATCTGCTCTTTCGATATGCTGTTCATATGCGGATGCGTGGCGCTGTGGTTGCCTATTTCGTGGCCCCGCTCGGCTATCATCTTCACATCGTCGGGATACTTATCCGTCCAATATCCACAAAGGAAAAACGTTGCTTTCACGCCGTATTCGTCAAACGTATCCAGTATAAATTGCGTCTTGTCGTCCTCCCATGCCGCGTCAACTGTTATGGCTATCTTCATATCGCTCCGTTCAACGCTGTAAACAGGCAGTTCCTTTTTCTTGCCTGCCAATACCTCAAGTTCGTACTCCTCAAGCTGCGCCATGGCAGACGTGGGTGATACAGGGCCATCGGAAAACGACAGCGCTATGATAACCGCCGCCGCAACAACGAATATTACCGCCGCCGCGATTATGAGCATCTTTTTCGTGATAACAAATATCTTCATATTGCACCCTCCAAAACAACATTTATGCATATGCTTATGCAGCACATTTCTCAAGTTTGCCTAATACTAACGCGCTTTTTAGAAAGGCTTTGCCTCACGGGGCCATATATGATAGAATGACCATGGCACATGAGGGAGGCTTTTACTTTGGATACGCTGAAAGGTACAGTAAAAAGCATAATATACAGAAACGCTGAAAACGGATACAGCGTTATTGAAGTTACGGATGACAACGGCGACGAGCGCACTGTAGTCGGGCCGCTGCCGCTTATAACCGTTGGCGAGCGGGCGGAGTTTTTTGGCGATTGGGTGGAGCATCCCGCATACGGCCCGCAGCTGAAGGCAAAGGAGAGCAAAACCATTGCCCCGGCAACGCTTAGCGCGCTGATAAGCTACCTTGGCAGCGGGCTTATAAAAGGCGTTGGCGAGGCCACGGCGCGCGACATTGTTTCAACATTTGGCATGGATACGCTGAGCGTGCTTGAAAACGAGCCTGAGCGCCTGCGCGAAGTCCCGGGCATAGGCCGTCTCAGGGCAAATAAAATAGCCGAATCCTTCGCTATGCAAAAAGGTATGCGCGATGTTATGCTTTCTCTGCAGGAATTTGGCATAACCGTTGCGCAGAGCATGAAGCTGTATAATACATACGGCGCACTGTGCATAGCAAAGCTGAAAGAGAACCCGTACAGACTGATAGATGATATTGAAGGCATAGGCTTCATCACGGCTGATAAATTGGCCGTAAAGGCCGGCTTTGAGCCGGATTCGCCATTCCGCATCAAGGCCGGATTAAAATACACTCTTCAATGGGCGCGGCAGGAAGGGCATACTTTCCTCCCGCGGGAAAAGCTTTTAAGCGTAGCCTGCCAGCTTCTGCACGTTGATACCCTTCCGGCCGAAGAGATGCTTGACGAGCTTATCATTTCAGGCGACGTGCTGTATAAGCTGATAGACAATACGGATGCCGTATTCTTACCCGGTATGTACAGCGCCGAAAGCGAGTGCGCGCGGCGGCTTATGGGCATTGCCTCGCGCGACGGCATGCAGCTTATGCTTGGTATAAACGCGCAGATAAACGCTCTTGAAAAGGAACTTAAAATTCCGCTTGCGCCGCAGCAGAGAAAGGCCGTTGAAATGGCGCTGAAAAACGGCGCAATGGTCATAACCGGCGGCCCCGGCACTGGTAAAACCACAATACTCAAATTTATAATACGCCTTATAGAGCGCATGGGGCTTGATTATCAGCTTTGTGCGCCCACGGGACGCGCCGCAAAGCGCATGAGCGAGGCAACAGGCGCCGAAGCCCGCACCATACACCGCATGCTCGGCTACGGTACATCGGGCGACAGATTCTTATACGATGAAGATAATCCGCTGCTGACGGATGTTATAATCGTTGATGAAATGTCCATGGTAGATGTTTTACTGATACGTTCGCTGCTCAGGGCCACGCCGAGCGGAACTCACCTTATAATGGTCGGCGACGCGGACCAGCTTCCGCCGGTAGGGCCGGGCAATGTATTGAGGGATGTTATCGCCAGCGGCGTTGTGCCTGTTATTCGGCTTACGGATATATTCCGCCAGGCCGAGCGCGGCATGATAGTTGAAAACGCGCACCGCATAAACAACGGCAAACAGCCGGATCTTTTCGCTAATGCGGACGATTTCCGGTTTGAAGAAATAGTCGGCGCGGAGCAGGTGATACGCCGCGTTATTGCGCTGTGTTCGGGCAAAACGAATAAGCTTATGACCGCGGAGCCGATAAAGGACGCGCAGGTGCTTGTGCCCATGAAAAAAGGGGCTCTCGGCGCAATAAACCTGAATGCACGGCTTCAAGCCGCGCTCAATCCGCCTTCACCTTATAAAAAGGAGCGCAAGCAGGGGGAGATGATACTGCGCGAGGGCGACAAGGTGATGCAGATAAAGAACGATTATAAAATCCCTTGGAAACGTGTGAAATCCGGCGAGGAAGGCACGGGCATATTCAACGGAGACCTTGGCACGATAGAACGGATAAACCTATCCGAACAGGAAGTAACCGTTTTGTTCGATGATGAGCGCGCCGCGGCCTATGATTATTCAATGCTTGATGAGCTGAATCTTGCATATGCTTCAACGGTGCATAAAAGCCAAGGCAGCGAATACCCCGTGGTCATAATGCCCATCGCCGGCGGCGCACCGCAGCTTATGACACGTAATCTGCTCTATACCGCCGTAACCAGGGCGCGTGAGCAGGTATTTATGCTTGGCAGCAGCAAATGCATATACGACATGGTGGATAATAACCAAATCCGCCGCCGTTACAGCGCGCTTAAATGCCTGCTGATGGAACTTGACACCATTGTACTTAGCGGGAGCAGCCATGAGCCGACTGATAGAGACGATACTTGACGCAATATATCCGCCGAATGTCGCCTGCGCCATATGCGGTAACGAGGCACATACCGATATACATGGGCTTTGTGCAGAGTGCGCCGCATTGATACAGCCTGCCGGCATAATAGGCAGCAGCGGTTTTATAGACGACATATACTGCGCCGTGCATTACACCGAGCATATTGCCGCAGCTGTACACAATTATAAATATAACGATGCGCGCTATCTGTGCCGCTTCTTTGCTTCGCTAATAGAGCTGCCAAAGGATTGGCAGATAGATGCCGTGCTGCCCATGCCGCTGCACCCGAACAAGTTAAGAAAGCGCGGCTACAATCAAAGCGCACTCATTGCCTGCGAACTTTGCAAAAAGTATGGCCTTACGCTTGATGAATCGCTTGCCGTGCGAATAAAGGATACAAAAAGCCAGCGCGAGCTGGACAGGTTTCAGCGTGCCGAAAACATGAAGAACGCCTTCTTAGCAAGCGACGGCGCAAAGGATAAACGGATATTGATAATAGACGACGTGTTTACCACCGGCGCAACAATGAACGAATGCGCCAAAGCCCTTAAAGCAAACGGTGCCGCATATGTATACGCGGCGTCGGCCTGTATGGCCGGCGGCGATAGCGCACAATAAATATTAAGCCTTTCGGTCATTATGCGCGTCATGCCCTCATAAGCTTTAGCAAAGCTTATTTGAGGGGGATCGCATGTACGCATATATTGAGGAACGCGTTATGAACGTGGCGGAATACATAGTAGAACACGAGGCAACCGTAAGGGCCGCCGCAAGCAAATTCGGAATAAGCAAATCTACTGTTCATCACGATATGCAGGTTCGCTTAAAAAGCATAGATGCAGACATGGCGGAGCGCGTGCGCGCAATACTGGATAAGAACAAAAGTGAGCGCCATATCCGCGGCGGCATGGCAACATATATCAAATATAAGGGCAAAACGCCCGCAAAGAATAACAAAGTATCAAAAAAGAACAAACCTATAATATTATAACTATTGCTAAAGCGGCCGGCATAAAGTATACTGTCGCTCATGGAAGAAAGATTTGTTAGAACTCAAGCCTTGATAGGCAGCGAAGGACTCACGCGGCTGAATAACGCCAACGTGATCCTTTTCGGCGTTGGCGGCGTTGGCTCATATGCTGCCGAAGCGCTCGTGCGCAGCGGCGTTGGCTCGCTCACGCTTATAGACGGCGATACCGTTGCAAAAAGCAACATAAACCGCCAGCTCATCGCGCTCGATTCAACCGTCGGTCTGCCGAAGGCGCAGGTAATGGCAGCACGCGCCAAGGACATAAACCCCAACTGCCGCATAACAGCGCTCAATTGCTTCTATGACGAATCAAATAAGAATATCATAGATTTTACCAAGTTTGATTATGTTATAGACGCGATAGATACTATATCGTCAAAGCTTTTGATAATCGAACTTGCAAGCCGCGCCGGCACAAGGGTAATAAGCTGCATGGGCGCCGGCAATAAGCTTAACGCTGTCGGTTTTGAAGTAGCAGACATATTTAAAACATCCGTCTGCCCACTCGCGCGCGTAATGCGGCGGGAGCTTAAAAAGCGCGGCATAGCCAAGCTGAAAGTGGTATATTCAAAAGAAGAACCTCTCACGCCGCACTTTGATAACGCCGCGGATATAGACCCGCGCAGGCGCTCAACACCTGGCAGCATAGCGTTTGTCCCGGGCACGGCTGGGCTTATATTGGCAGGCGAGGTAATAAAAGACATCGCATTTAATTGTCATTAACGGCTTTTTATCGCGGAATAACATCAACCCTATAAGGCAACCATAAGAGCATCAAGTTTCTTGAGGGGGTGCTCATATGGCGCTTAACAAGGTTGAGATCTGCGGGCTGGATACATCCAAACTGCCGAAGATCACGCAAAGCGAAAGCAGGGAACTGCTTAGCCGAATAAAAGCGGGGGACTACGCGGCGAGGGAGGAGTTCATAGGCGCAAACCTCAGGCTTGTGCTCAGTATAATACAGCGTTTCTCCGGCCGCGGGGAGCAGATGGACGATCTGTTCCAGGTAGGCTGCATCGGCCTTATAAAAGCGATAGACAACTTCGACACAAGCCTTGACGTAAGATTCTCAACTTATGCCGTTCCTATGATCATCGGCGAGTTGCGAAGGTACCTACGCGATAACACAGCGCTCAGGGTAAGCCGCTCCATACGGGACACTGCATATAAGGCGTTAAAGAAACGCACGGAGCTGATGGACGAGCTTTCGCGCGAGCCTAAACTTGACGAAATAGCAAAGGCACTCGATATGAAGGAGGAGGATGTCGCCTTCGCCCTCGAAGCCATACAGGACCCCGTTTCATTATATGAACCCGTGTATCACGACGATGGCGATGCATTGTTCGTCATGGACCAAATACGGGACGATAAAGACGGGGATGAAAACTGGCTGGATTCAATAGCAATAAGCAACGGCCTTAACAGCCTTGCCGACAGGGAGCGCAGAATAATAGAACTTCGCTTTTTCCACGGTCGAACGCAAATGGAGGTTGCCGAGGAAATAGGCATAAGTCAGGCGCAGGTTTCCCGCCTTGAAAAGAACGCGCTTAAAAGTATGAGAAAATATGTATAGCACAGCTTAAAAGCATAACCACGCCGCGCCCGCCATACAATGGCTGTATGGGGGCGTTTTTATATGAAAAAAGCAAAGCGCATGATTCGGCTTGGCCACAGGGTCGGCCAAATAATGGATATTCCGCTGGAAGCAATAGGCGATACGGTAAAGATATGCATTATTGCGGACAGCTTTGCAAGCATAGAAAATTACAAAGGCGTATTTGAATGCACAGAATCGCTGATACGGCTGCGCACGGCATACGGCATAGTGCGCATTGAGGGCGAAAAGCTGTCTTTGGGTGAGCTCAGGAGCGAGCGCGCCGTGATAAACGGCAGCATAAAATCGGTTGCATTTGAAAACTAACCGTTAAATATTTAAGAAAATGCATTTTGAAAGGCAGCCTATGAGGTTTGGCGTATGGCATTATCTTTCGGGATATGTTATTATTGATATCAAAGGCAGGAACCTTGAACGGTTCATCAACCGCGTGGTGCAAAGCGGGGGAGACATTTGGCGCGTTAGGCGCACAGGAACCGAAAATGTACGCGCATGCGTATCCGTCGCCACGTTCTATGCACTCCGGCCCATCGTGCGTCAATGCGGCGTAAGGGTTAGCATAGCCGCCAAGCGCGGCGCAGTAGTTTCCCTTTCGCGGTTTCGTTTCAGAAAGGCGCTGTTGTATGGCTGGATAGTTGTGCTTGCGCTGATAATAGCGGCGTCGCGCTATGTATGGATAGTGGATGTTTCCGGCTGCGACAGGGTGAATACCGATGAGCTTATAGCTTCGCTCAAGGACATGGGCGTGGGCATAGGAACGCATAAGCGCGCCGTTGCAACGTATGCCTTGGGGCAAAGGCTCATGGCTACGGATGAACGCATAGCGTGGGCAGGCGTAAGCATAAGCGGCGTAGTGCTTAAAATAGAAATATCCGAAGCGGGCGAAACCAAGCCCGATGCTGCGCAGTCAACAGAACCCATCAGCCTTTACGCTGCTAAGGACGGAATAATAACCCAACTGAAGGTTATTGACGGCAAGGCCAGGGTTAACGTCGGCGACACGGTGGTAAAAGGCCAGGAGCTTGTTTCCGGAATATTGAGGAATGACGAGCTCGGGTTTATAACCACGGCGGCACGCGGTGCGGTAAGCGCAAATGTGGCATATGTTGTTTCTGCCAAGGCGGGGCCGACAATAGAAAAGCTTTCGCTCAGCGGGACAGAAGAATATTACAACGCCGTAAAGCTGTTTGGCATTTGCATTGCCGACGAACCGGAGTACGCAAGCTATACCGACGAAACAGTTTGCGAATATGAACTGACCGGCTGCATACTGCCGCTGAAAGCAGAACGCCGCCTGCGGCAGGAAACCGTAATGAAGCAAGCCGCCGCAAGCAAAGAGGAACTTGAGCAGGCCGCCGCGGCAAAGGCTCAGGATAAGCTGAACGAGCTTATTCCGCACAGCGCCACGATAATATCCAAGCATACCGAGTATGAAACGGGTGCGGACGGCGCCGTAACGGCCATAATAAGAGTAATGACGGAAGAAAACATTGCTGAGGCAAGAGGTATATATGGACAACAATAACGAAATGAACCTGAACGAAGCGACCGAGGAGCTTTGCACTGCGGAATCCGCCGTTGAATCGATGGACGAGATGATAAAGCTTTTCGGCGTGTTCGATGAAAATCTGAAGGTAATAAGCGCCGAAACCGGTGCGCGTATAATCGCCGCGTGCGACTGCATACGCATTGAAGGCTCCGCGGAAGCAGCGGAGCTTGCCAAAACGGTCGTGGACAAGCTGCTTATAACCGTGCGCCGCGGCGAAAACGTGGACCGCAGCCGCATACGCTATGCCGTTGATTTGGCAAAGGAAGGAAACGCGGATCTTATTACCGAACTTGAAAGCGACGTTGTGGCCTTCACCGCCAAGGGCAGGCGCATAAAGTGCAAAACACTCGGCCAGAAGAAATATGTGAACGCGCTCAAGCGCAACACGGTAGTGTTCGGCGTTGGCCCCGCCGGCACGGGCAAAACATATCTTGCCGTTGCAATGGCCGTATTAGCATATAAGAACAAAGAGGTAGAGAAGATAATCCTTACCCGACCCGCGGTTGAGGCGGGCGAAAAGCTCGGCTTTTTGCCGGGCGATCTTCAAAACAAGGTCGATCCTTATCTGAGGCCGCTTTATGATGCGCTTTATGACTTCCTTGGCCCGGAAACGTTTAAGAATCTTTCCGAGCGCGGCGTTATAGAAGTTGCCCCGCTTGCATATATGCGCGGGCGCACGCTCAACGACGCATACATAATTCTTGACGAAGCGCAGAACTGCACCATAGAGCAGATGAAAATGTTCCTTACCCGCTTTGGCGAAGGATCGCGCGTGGTAGTTACGGGAGATATAACGCAGATAGACCTTCCGCCCGAAAGGAAGAGCGGACTTGTGCATGCGCTTGGCGTGTTGAAAGACGTGGAGGGTATTTCCCAGATATATCTTACATATAAAGACGTGGTTCGACATGAAATGGTGCAGCGCATAATAAGCGCATATGATAAGGCGTACAATAAAAAGAACTAAGCAGGAGGTGCATACGAATTGGCAAAGCGGGAAGCGCCGAAACAGATCACGAAGAAAAACGCAAGACTGATTTCACTCGGTATGCTTGCGCTGTCGCTTGCAATAGCTTTTGTGTGCGTAAAGGGCATGCTTACGCCCTTACGTTATGACGTAAAGGTGGGGGAGGCATCCCCCGCGACAATACTTGCCACATGCGAAGCTGTTGACGAGATAAACACCGAAATAATGCGCGAAAAAGCGCGCATGGAAACCGGCAGCATATATGCCATCGATTCCGCCAAGATAGCCGAATACAAACGCGGCGCGGAGGATTTCTTTTCCGGAATAGATAAGCTTTACGGCAAGGCCGCTGCGAATATCCCTGAGGATGCTGATATTCCCTCATCCGCCGCGCAATGGGGCGAAACGCTTTCAGCTTCCTCAAAGGCGGCGCTGTGTTCAAGCGTATCTCCCGCGATAGACGAAGCAAGCCTTCTTGCCGTGCTTTCCTCTACGGACGATCAGCTGCAAACGCTTAAAGACATAACAATGTCAAAGCTCGACACCGCGCTTGAAGCCGGCGTATCGGAAGATGGGCGTGACGGGCTCGTTTCAAGCTGCACACGAGAGATAAACGCCATGAGCGCAATACCGTCCGGCCTGAAAAAAATAGCGATGCAGGTATTCGATGCGTTTCTCAAGCCCACGCTCAGCATAGATGCTTCCGCAACGGAAGCCGAGCATGCCGCGGCAATAGAAAGCGTTGAGCCGATAGTAGTAAAGAAAGGCCAGGTCGTTGTTGAAAAGGGCAGCATAGTCAGCGAATCACAGTTAGCCCTGCTTGAAAGCATGGACCTTGTTAAAGGGGAGGACAGCAACACCAATCTCACGTTCGGCGTGCTGCTGATAGTGCTTCTGCTGTTCGCGCTGTTCGCCGTATACATGCGCTTCATTGAAAAAGAAACGCTTTCAAGCATAAAGCAAATGGCAATAGTCGCGGTTCTCATAATGCTTTCATGCGCGCTTGCATATCTTACAAACCGCGTGGATTACCGCTTTACGCCCATACTCATTCCCGTGATGCTTTGTTCCCTGCTCGTCGGCGAAGGCACGGCGTATGCGCTTACCGCACTTTTGAGCATTATTTTCGGCATTATGGCCGGCGGGAGCGGCAGCGGCATACTCGGCACGCATTGCGCCGTTATGATAATATGCAATACCATTTCCGGGCTTGCTGCAATATTTGCGCTTAAACAGGCGCAGAGCAGAGCATCCATGATAGCTGCTGGCGCGGTTGGCGGCGGCTACGCGGCGCTTGTTATGGTTGCGCTTCAGCTCATGCTCAAAACTTCCTTCTGGGGCGTTATGGAATCGCTTGCATGGGTATTCGGCAGCGCAATACTGTGTGCACTGCTTGTCACAGGCTCGCTTTCCATATGGGAAACTTTATTTGACGTAGCTACACCTGCGCGGCTGAACGAGTTGAGCAACACCAACCATCCGCTTTTAAGGCAGCTTATGGTGGAAGCGCCCGGCACATATCAGCACAGCATAAATGTTGCCGCGCTTGCCGAAGGCGCTGCCGAGCGCATAGGCGCGGATCCGCTGCTTGCGCGCGTAGGCGCGTATTATCACGACGTGGGCAAGCTGAGAAGGCCGCTGTACTTCAAGGAAAATCAGAAGAATGGCGAGAATATACACGATTCTTTGCCTCCGCTCGAAAGCGCGCAGGCCATAAT
>CAVDFM010000035.1:11242-15466 GCA_963608365.1 bacterium
GGAAAAGGGCTTCCGCTATACGGGCAACCGTCCTTCCACAAAGGAAAGTGCAATAGTAATGATGGCCGATGGCTGCGAAGCTGCCGTAAGGTCGCTTGGCGATACCAACAGCGCCGCGGTTGAACAGATGGTGCATAAAATAATATGGGGCAAGCTGAACGAGAATGAAAACATGATGTCCAACGCGCCCTTGACAATCGCCGAAATATCGGAAATTGAAAAAAGCTTTCTCAAGACCTTTGCCGGTCTTATGCACGACAGGATAGAATATCCTAATATGGAGGACCTAAAGGCGTGATAGAAGTAATACTTGAAACCGAATGCCCTGATGGAACGGAAACCATAATCCGCCGCGCGGCATCCGGCGCGCTCAGCGCACAGGGCGCGAATGGAGATATAAGCGTGCTGGTAACGGACGATAACGGCATATGGGCCATGAACCGAGATTACCGCAACGTGGACAGGCCAACGGATGTGCTCAGCTTCCCTTCAAACGAAGGGGATGAACTTTCAACTGTGCCGGACGGATTCTTGGGCGATATTGCAATATCGATTGACCGCGCCAAGGCTCAGGCCGAGGAATACGGGCATTCGTTTGAACGGGAGCTTTCGTTTTTGACCGTGCACGGCTGCCTGCATATATTGGGCTACGACCACATGAACGATGAAGAGAGGCAAGAAATGTTTGCCCTTCAGGATAAAATATTAAACGATATGGGGATAACAAGATGAGAAACATACACGAATTTGAAGTAAAGAACCTGCTCAGGATGGCTAACGATGCAAAGGAGCGCGCATATGTGCCGTATTCCGGATTCCGCGTAGGCGCGTGCTTAAAGGGCGCTTCCGGCGCATATTATTTCGGCTGCAATATTGAAAACGCCGCCTATTCGCCAACCGTTTGCGCAGAGCGCGTTGCAATGCTGCGCGCCATATATGAAGGCGAACGCGAATTTGACGCCCTTGCAATAGTTTGGGACGGCGATACTCCCGCGGTTCCCTGCGGCGTTTGCCGCCAGGTACTCAGCGAGTTTTGCGATGGCGAAATGCCCATAATCTGTGCCAACCGTAAAGGAGAATACAAAATGGTATCGCTTGACGATCTGCTGCCGTATGCGTTTTCCAAGAAGGACATGAATCTATGATAAATTCCGGTTATCGTTCCGGCTTTGTGTCCATAATCGGTTCGCCAAATGCGGGCAAAAGCACGCTTATGAACCGCATAGTGGGGCAGAAGGTGTCAATAGTTTCGCCCAAGGCGCAAACCACCAGGAACCGCATAATGGGCGTTGCAACAAGGCCGGATTATCAAATTGTGTTTCTTGATACGCCTGGCGTTGCCGCGCCAAAGAATCGCCTTGGCGAATATATGCTTAAAGTAGCGTATGAATCGCTTAACGAAGTTGAATGCGCGCTGTTCATGGCAGACGCAGCAAACGGCATACGCGAGCGCGACGAAGCGATAATCGCAAAGCTGAGGGACGCTAAGGCGCCGATAATTGCCGCAATAAACAAATGCGACATTGCTGGCGCGGACGCAATATCAGCCGCGCGGCAAAGGCTTGAAAAAGAGAGCTGCTTTAAGCAAATAATAGAGATTTCCGCCGAAAGTGGGGATGGAGTAGAAGCGCTTGAAGCCGCCATAGCAGCATACCTTGTGCCGGGGCCTATGTATTTCCCCGATGACATGGTCACCGATATGCCGGAACGCATAGTCTGCGCGGAGATAATCCGCGAAAAGGCGCTGAACTTATTAAAGGACGAAGTGCCGCATGGCATAGGTGTCGGCATAGATAAAATGGCACTTAGGCCAAACGGCGAACTATACGACATGTGGGCCACCATATACTGCGAACGCGAAGGCCACAAGGGCATCATAATTGGCAAAAAGGGAGCAATGCTGAAGCAGATAGGCAGCGAAGCGCGCAAGGACATGGAATGGATGCTGGGTGCGCGCGTCAATTTACAGCTTTGGGTAAAGGTGCGCGACGATTGGCGCAACAGCCCCGGCGCATTAAAAGAACTGGGCTACGAATAAAAAGAGGTATTTACCATGAGAATGGTTGACTTGATAATGAAGACCCGCCACGGCGAGCCGCTGAGCAAAAACGAGATAGAGGCCATTGTATCCGGCTTCACTTCCGGCGAAATACCGGATTATCAAATGTCCGCATGGATGATGGCCGTGTGCTTAAAGGGGATGGAGGCCAAGCAAACGGCCGAGCTTACCATGGCCATGATGAATTCGGGCGACACGGTGGATCTGAGCGACCTTAAAGGCATAAAGGTGGATAAGCATTCCACCGGCGGCGTGGGGGATTCAACCACGCTTATTGCCGCACCGCTCGTTGCCGCATGTGGCGGTACTGTTGCAAAGCTAAGCGGCCGCGGCCTTGGGCATACCGGAGGAACGCTCGATAAGCTTGAATCCGTTCCGGGCGTAAGCATAGAACTCAGCATGGAGCGTTTCAAGGAGATAGTATCGCAAATAGGCGTATGCGTAATGGGCCAAACCGGAAACTTCGTGCCCGCGGATAAGCTTATGTATGCCCTAAGGGACGTTACCGGAACGGTTGAAGGTATTCCGCTTATAGCTTCAAGCGTTATGAGCAAAAAGCTCGCCTCCGGTTCAGATGCGATTGTGCTGGATGTTAAGGCCGGCAGCGGCGCATTTATGCACACGCCCGAGGACGCGGAAACACTTGCGCGCACAATGGTGGACATAGGCAACCGCATGGGCAGGCGCACTATGGCGCTTATAACGGACATGAATCAGCCGCTCGGTCTGGCCGTTGGCAATGCGCTTGAAATAATAGAGGTATACGACGCGCTTTCCGGTAAGCTTGAAGAAAACGACCCGCTGCTTACGGTAAGCCTTACGCTTGCGGGAAAAATGCTTATACTTTCAAACCTTGCCGACGACATGGCTGATGCCAAAGCAAAGCTGATGCGCGCGCTTGAATCAGGCGAAGGACTTAATAAGCTTAAGCTTATGCTCAGCGCATTGGGCGGCAGGGATGAATTTGTTGAAGATCCGTATAAGCTTGTAAGCGGCGTTAAACAGAAGATAGACATATATCCGGCAAAGGATGGATATATAGGCGATATGCATGCGGACATGATAGGCATAAGCGCGCAGCTTCTCGGCGCGGGCCGTGCGAAGAAGGGGGACAGTATAGACCCCGCAACCGGCCTTGTGATGCATGTAAGGCGCGGGGACAGGGTAACCACACGCGATGCGCTGGCCACAATGTATGTAAACGACGCTTCGCATCTTGATGAAGCCCGTCAGACATTCGTCAACGCGATACGCATAGAAGAC
The DNA here is from genome assembly GCA_963608365.1 of bacterium. Lineage (GTDB taxonomy): Bacteria > Bacillota > Clostridia > Christensenellales > CAG-138 > Phil1. The sequence goes on from CAVDFM010000035.1 coordinate 14,565, forward strand.
GAAACTCCCGCGCACATTCCCATGGTTTATAAAGAGGTGGATTAAATATAATGGCAAAGCTCATCGCAATAGACGGCAACAGCCTTATGCACAGGGCGTTTTATGCCCTGCCGGCCATGACCAACCGCGAAGGCACTCCTACGGGCGCGATATACGGTTTTTTAAGCATGCTGCTGAAGCTTGCCCAGCAGGAGCCTGAATATATGCTGGTCGCTTTCGATATGCGCGGCCCTACGTTCAGGCATGAAGAATACAGCGAATATAAGGCCGGCAGGAAGGCTACTCCGGACGAACTGCGCACCCAGCTTTCGCTTATACGTGACCTGCTGCCAAAGATGGGCATAACCGTGTGCCAATGCCCAAGCTATGAAGCGGACGACATACTTGGCACATTTGCGCGCATAGCAAACGAAAGCGGTGTTGATGCGCTGCTTGTTACCGGAGACCGCGACGCTCTGCAGCTTATAGGCGAGCATACGCATGTGCTTATGACCAAAAAGGGCATAAGCGATACCATTGAATACGATGAAGCGACGCTTATGGAGCAATACGGCCTTGAACCAAAGCGCATGATAGATTTGAAGGCGCTTATGGGGGATAATTCCGATAATATCCCCGGTATACCAGGCGTAGGCGAAAAAACGGCACTAAAGCTGCTTGCAAAATACGGCACAGTGGAAAACACGCTTTCCCACGCAGCCGATGAAAAAGGCGCGCTTGGGCAGAAGCTGGTTAACGGTGCTGACAGCGCGCGCATGAGTTACCGCATAGGCACAATAAACACAACTGCGCCGGTGGACATTGCGCTTGAAGATACGCGCTTCACAAAGGATACGCTCTGCGGCGGCATTGCCATGATGCGTGAACTTGAGCTGCGCAACCTTATAGACCGCATACCGCAG
>CAVDFM010000036.1:0-14836 GCA_963608365.1 bacterium
GATTTCGTTCCTTTTAAGAACTTATTCAACGAATGGTTTGCAAAGGATACCAGAAGCAAAGACAAAAACTCCCTCCATGCAAAACACTTGGCGGGAGAACGAACCTTTGCCTATGCACCGCTCGGATACAAACGAGATCCGGAGAACAAAAACCGTCTTGTGATTGACGAGGAAACCCGCTGGATTGTCGAAAAGATTTTCGACCTTGCCTTTCATGGGACAGGTGCCGCAAAAATCACGGGGATTCTTATGGATGAGCAGGTTCCTACAGCAGGCTGGCTCAACTACACCCGCTATGGCAAATTCGCGAACATATATGCCGGTGCACCGGATGAGAAACGCTACGCTTGGACTATCGCGCAGGTGAAGTCTATTATTAAAAACGAAACCTATATTGGCAACAGCATCCACGGCGTTCAGACGAACATCTCCTACAAGAACAAGAAGCGAATCCGGAAAGCGCCGGAGGAATGGCTGCGAGTAGAGAATACTCACGAAGCTATTATTTCCAAAGAAGTGTTTGAGCAGGTACAGGAGCAGATTGCCAACCGACGCAGAAAAATCAAAAATGAACCTACTACGCAGATTTTTTCCGGTCTTGTGAAATGCGCCGACTGTGGCTGGTCAATGAGCTACGGCACGAACAGCAGCAATTGTAAGCCGTTCCACTACTTCGTCTGTACCGCCTACCGCCAGTATGGTCCGAAGCACGCTGACTGCACATCACACTATATCCGTTACGACACCCTGTATGCCTACGTTTTAAGTAGGCTGCAATATTGGGCATCTCAGGCAGATGTTGGAGAAGATACCTTAAAAGAGCAACTTCTTCGTGCCAATGACCGGGAGCAACAACGGATGACGAGAGCACGGGAGACAGAGCTGAAACGGACACAGAAGCGGCAGAAGGAACTGGACAAACTGTTTTCCAAACTTTATGAGGACTGGGCGGCAGAGCGCATCACGGAATACAACTTCAATGTGCTGTCTGAAAAGTACCAAGTAGAGCAGGCCGACGTGCTGGCAAAAGTTGAACGTCTGCAATCCGAACTTGCCATAGAGCAACAGGCTGCTGTGAACATCGACCAATGGATTGGTCTCATTCAACAGTATGCCCATCCGGAGGAATTGACTGCTGAAATGCTCAATGCCTTAATTGAGAAAATCGTCGTACACGAGAAAACCATAGACGAGGACGGCGAAAAGGAACAGGCCGTCGATATTTACTACCGTTTCGTAGGAAAAATCGACTAAACTCCGTTTTGTATCCTTATGTTGGTGAAAGGGGCTTATCGGTGCCAGATTCGGATATGCTCATCGCTCTGTCACAAGCGCTTCAGGTGCCCGTAAGCACGCTGCTTGGGGATAGCGTTGCGGAAACGGATGCCGAGCCGCTGAAAGCCATTTCGGAAAAGCTGGAGGTGATAAATTTGCAGCTTGCCAAAAGAAAAGCCACGCGCAGTAGGCTAATCCGTTGGCTTCTGATAGCGCTGTGCGCGGTTATCATAATCGGCTTCGCCGTACTGTGGGCGGTTAAAAGCCCTTACCTTGCCTGGGATTACAGCAACCCTGAAACCGCCGTGCTGGCTACGGCAGCTCATTCGCTTGAATGGCTGTTTGTCAGGGTCGCGCCCGTGCTGCTAATCGGCGCGCTTATAGGCATCTTCTTTACGCGAAAGAAAGATTAGGCCCGAATACAGCAAAAACATCCTCCGTACCATATTCGGCGCGGAGGATGCTTATTTTATGCTTTATTTATTTGTCGCCCTGGCAATATACCACGTTGCCGTCAACAATGGTTCTGTAAACGGTTGCGGTGATGTCCGTAACGGGGTTGCCGTTCCATATTACCACGTCCGCATCCTTGCCCACTTCAAGGCTGCCTACGCGCTCGCCAATGCCGGTATATGTGGCAGAATAGATTGTTATGGCCTTCCATGCTTCCTCCTCCGGCAATCCGTGGCGCACGGCAAGGCCCGCGCAAAGGGGCAGCGCCTCTATCGTGATAACAGGGTCGTCCGTTATTATGGCAAAGGGTACGCCCGCCTTATGCAGTATTGCAGGCGTCTCGAAGGAGCGGTTCATGACCTCGTGCTTGGTGGGCGTGCCGCCGGAGGTGGGGCCTACGAACGCAGGATAGCCTTCTTCTGCCAATATGTCCGCGATGAGCGCGCCGTCGGTGCAGTGGTCTATCGTCATGCGCAGATTAAACTCCTTTGCTATGCGTATGGCGGTGAATATATCGTCCGCGCGGTGCGCATGTGCCTTCATGGGTATTTCGCGCTTGAGCACGGGTATAAGCGCCTCGTACTTCATATCGAACGTCGGCTCCTTGCCCGCTTCCTTGGCCTCCATATAATTGCGCGCCTTATAAAGTATTTCGCGCAGCATGGATGATATTGCCATGCGGGTCATTGGCGCCTTTTTGAACTCCGTGCCGTATACGCGCTTGGCATTCTCGCCAAAAGCAATTTTCATCGCCGCAGGGTTCTTTATTATCATGTCGTCAACACGCCTTCCCACGAACTTGACTGCCATTGCCGTGCCGCCTATTATGTTCGCGCTGCCTGGCGTAGTAACGCCGCTGGTCACGCCCGCCTTTATGGCGCGCCTGAGCTGCGGATCATACGGATTGAACGAATCCATTATCCTAAGCTGCGGCGTGAGCGGGTCGTTCTTTTCGTTATGGTCGGGGGATATGCCTATTGCGCGCGCGGAATCGCCCGTGTGGCAATGCGCTTCCACTATGCCGGGGGTAACAAGGCGGCCTTCGGCGTCTATAATCTGGGCATCCTCGGGCGCGTCCACCTTAACGCCTATGCCGGCTATCTTGCCGCCGTCTATCAGTATTTCGCCGTTGGCGATGTCCTCGCCCGCCATTGGGCGTATGTGTGCGTTTTTAATAAGCAGCATTGGGGTTCCTCCTTGGGTGAATTGTTATTATGTAGTTTACCATTTTCCGGCAATAATACACAAGTTTTTTGTCATTCAATTGACATTTCCCATTTTAAATTGATATAATACAAAAAATATCTTCCGCCGCTTTGTATTATTAAGGATCTATACCGCGTTACAGTTTATATTGATACAAAGCTGAACTACTTGATTTACAGATAGTGTAAACGTAAAAATAAAAAGGGAGAAACGCACATGGATTTAATCGACCGGATCAATGCCAACTACAACAGCCTTTCGCGGGTTCACAAGCGCATAGTGGATTACATTACCGATAATCCGGACCGCGCGTGCTTTCAATCGCTCAAGGATTTCAGCGAAAGCGTGAGCGCCTCGCCCGTTACGGTGCTGCGCTGCCTTGATAAGCTGGGTATAAACGGCTTCCTTGATTTAAAAAAGGAGCTTAGGGCATATACGCGGCAGAGCGTGTATCCCGGCAAGCGCCTTGCATCGGCCCTGAGCGGGCTTAACAGCACCAGCGATATCGTTCACCGCGTGGTGCAGGCGGATCTTGACAATATTACGAATACGTTTGAAAATCTCAGTTCGCGCGATATGTACCGCGCATGCGATATATTACGGAACTGCGGGCGGGTGCATTTGGTTGCGCAGGGCGTGAGCAAAACGCTGCTGCCGTTTTTGCAGAGCAGGCTCAGCTCGCTGAATATAGATGCGCAGATATTCGATGCGGACAGCCCCATTTTCCTTACCAACATGCTTTCCTGCATCCGCACGAACGATGCTTTCTTCATGCTTTCGTTCCCCCGCCTTGACAACAGCCGCATGCCATTCCTTGCGGAGCAGCTTGTTAAGCACAATATCCCGATAGTGTGCATGGCTGAAAATCCCACGTCCGCCGTTGCAAAGCACGCCACCGTAACGCTTATATGCCAGGCCGATACGCCGATATATTACAATTCCTATTCCGCGCCAATGGTAATGGCGAACGCGCTCGTGTCGCTCATGGCAGGGCAGATGAAGGACGACGTGCAGGCATTCCAGGCGCAGATTGAAAACCTGCGCAGCGAATATACCGCCTATTCAACCACGCACAATGGTGATGAATCCTCCGCCAAGGCTGACGAAAACGAGGAAGCGCCCAAGCTTATGGAAGAACGTCCCAAGCGCAAGCGCGGCCGCCCGCGTAAGGTCACGTCCACGCCAGCGCGCCCCGCTGCGAAGGCGGCTGACGAAGGCGCGGCAAACTGAACCCGTTACAAAAAAGTATATCAAACGATTCATTTTCATTATACGGAAAGAGCGGCCCCAACGAGCCGCTCTTTTCGAATATCTTACAGTTATCTCCACTCGGCGTAGATTTTATCCGGCCGGGACCACTTGTACTCCACAAATGGATTTTCGCGTATATTGCCCTTGCGCACCCAGAAGCGGCGCTCGGTAGCATCGATTATGAAGCAGGCAAGCGTTGCGCACTGCTCTATTTCCTTATCGCGGCTGTTGCGCTGGTTAAGCACGGATTCGGGCGCGCCGAACGTGCAGTTGAGCACGGATATCATATCCGCTATGCCTATCTTTTCCTTGTCGCTGAGCAGGCGCTTCATGGTATTGTAGCGGTTCACGCTGCTGCCCTTGCGCCCGTAAAGCAGATGCCCCTGGGAAAGGAAATGGTTAGTGTGGTACGTCAGGCCGTTTTCGGGATAGAGTATCTGCGCGCCGTTCGCACCGGCCTCTATGCACATCATGTCCCCGTGCAGGTTGCCGTTGGACACAAGGAAGTTCATTGGCGCCATGTGGCGGATGGAGAACAATATGTCCAAGCATTCCGCCCAGTTGCCTGTGCTTATGAATTTGCGGCGCACTATCGCGCTCGGCACGCCTATGGGGTCGGTCTCGATTTCGCGCGGCAGGCTGTTTATTGCCAAGCCTACGCCCGCCTGATTCATGCCATAGCGCGCAAGCTGACCCGCCTCCGTAAGGCAGAAGCAGTCCGGCCCGTCGTCCTGCAATATCTCCAGCACAACGCCGTGTTCCTCCGCCCAGTAATACATGTCCCAGTTCTGCGCGGTGAGCACATGGCCGTTTGCGGTGCGCTCCGGCAATGCGCCTATGCAGGAGCATTCCTCCGCTTCCTTATGGTGCCTGTCGTCGTGCGATCCTTCAAAGCGCAGCAGCTCGCTGCGGCAGTTTATGGCAAGTATTTCGTCAAAGGTGCGGCCGCAGCCTTCCGCTATGCCGTGCATCTCCTCCATAAGCTCCGGCGCGAACGCCTCTATGGCGGGTATGAACTTGGCCGCCATTTGTATTGCGTAGTCCCATGAAAGGTTGGGTTTATTGTTAAAATAGCGCTCGTAGTCGCTTATCGTGCGGTCTATCATTTCGCGGCATTCCCGCCCGTATGTTATTCCGCGCTCATGCGGGGTGCCCGAAAGGACTACCTTTTTAAACGTGTTCACTATATGTATACCTCCACAAAATCATCTGTCGCACAGATGGCACGCCACGAAGTGGCCGGGTTCTATTTCCCTCAGCTCCGGCTGCTCCGCGGTGCATTTTTCCATGCATTGCGCGCAGCGGCCCGCAAAGCGGCAGCCCGGCGCGGGGTTCACGGGGCTTGGCACGTCGCCTTCCAGCAATATGCGCTCCTTCTTAACGTCAAGCCTGGGGATAGGCACGGCGGAAAGCAGCGCCTTGGTATACGGATGCACGGGGTTCTTAAACAGCTGTTTGCAGTCCGCAAGTTCCACCATTCTGCCAAGGTACATTACCGCTATGCGGTCGGAAATGTGCTTAACAACGCTAAGGTTATGGGATATGAACAGATACGTCAGTCCCCTGTCCTTTTGCAGCTGCTGCATAAGGTTGAGCACCTGCGCCTGAATGGACACGTCCAGCGCCGATACCGGCTCATCCAGCACAAGGAACTCCGGATTGAGTGCAAGCGCCCTTGCTATGCCCACGCGCTGGCGGCGGCCGCCGTCAAGCTCGTGCGGATAAGCATTGACCAGCCTTTCGGCAAGGCCGACCGTCTCCATCAGTTCGTATACACGTTCCTCATATTCCTTCTTGCTCTTGCAGACCTTCTGTATAACCAGCGGCTCGCCAATGCTTTCAAAAACGCTCTTCCTGCCGTCCAGCGAGGAATACGGGTCCTGGAACACTATCTGCATCTTCTGCCTAAGCGCGCGCAGTTCATGCTTATTAAGCTTCGTCACGTCCACGCCGTTCAGCAGCACCTCTCCGCTTGTGGGTTCGTGCAGGCGCAGTATGGCGCGGCCTATGGTGGACTTTCCGCAGCCGGATTCGCCCACAAGGCCCAGCGTTTCGCCCCGCTCAATATCAAAGCTAACGTCGTCCACGGCATGCAGCAGGCCGTTCTTGGTATTGAAATACTTTTTAAGGTGTTTTACTTCCAGCAGCTTATCAGGCATTTTCGTTACCTCCGCCGTTTATCAAATGGCACGCCACAAAGTGGCCCGGTTCTATCTCCACGTTCTCCGGATGCTCCTGCCGGCAGCGCTCGGTCGCGTAAGGGCAGCGCGGATTAAAGCGGCAGCCCTGTGGCAGATCGGTAGGATCGGGCGTAAGGCCGTTTATGGGCACAAGCTCGTTCTGCTCGGTGAATATATCCGGTATGCAGGCAAAAAGGCCCTTTGTGTACGGATGCGCGGTGGAGTTGAATATATGCTCCCGCGTGCCGTATTCAACGACCTCGCCCGCGTACATTATGGCAACATAGTCGCAAATTTCCGCCACTATGCCAAGGTCGTGCGTTATCATTACCATCGCGGTTTGATACTGCGCCTTCAGCTTTTTCATCAGCTCCAGCACCTGCGCCTGAATGGTAACGTCAAGCGCGGTGGTAGGCTCGTCCGCTATAAGGAAGCGCGGGTTGCATGCCAGCGCCATGGCTATTACCACGCGCTGCTTCATGCCGCCTGAAAACTGGTGCGGATAATCGCTGCCGCGTTCCGGCCTTATGCCAACAAGCTCCAGCATGTCGCACGCCTTCTTGTGCGCCTCTGCGCGGCTGCCGCCGTCGTGCAGGCGTATGACCTCCGCTATCTGGTCCGCAACCGTCATAACGGGGTTAAGGCTCGTCATGGGGTCTTGGAATATCATGGCGATTTCCTTGCCGCGTATTTTGCGCATTTCCTTTTCGCTTACCTTCAAAAGGTCCTGCCCGTCGAAGAATATTTCGCCCGATACCACCCTTGCAGGGGGAGTTGGAAGTATGCGCATTATGGACTTTACGGTCGTTGTTTTGCCCGCGCCCGTTTCGCCCACAAGGCCCAGCGTTTCGCCGTTGCCAAGCGAGAGATTAAGGTTCTCCACGGCGTGCACCGTGGCGTCATAGGACTGATAGTGAACAGTAAGGTTCTTTATTTCCAAAAGCTTTTCGTTCGCCATTGCGTTTCCCTCCTTAGTCCTTCAGCTTCGGGTCAAGCGCATCGCGCAGTCCGTCGCCAACAAGGTTCATGCTGAATACCGCCGCCATAATGGCAAGGCCCGGGAATATGCACACGTGCGGCGCATCGCGCAGGAAGTCGCGGCCGGTGGAAAGCATGCTGCCCCATTCCGCCGTGGGCGGTACTATGCCAAGGCCAAGGAAGCTCATGCTGGCGCAGGAAAGTATCGCCGCGCCTATCCTGAGCGTTGCCTGCACGATAAGCGGGGCAAGGCAGTTTGGCAGGATATGCCGCGTTATCAGGAAAAAGTCATTTGCGCCCGCCGCGCGGGAAGCTTCAACAAAGTCCTGATCCCTAAGGGAGAGTATGCTCGCCCTGACTATGCGGCAGTAACCCGGTATGCTCGATACGCCTATTGCTATCATAACGTTCTGTAAGCCTGAGCCAAGCGCCGCAACTATCGATATGTTCAAAAGTATTGTGGGAATGGACAGCAAAACGTCCATGCAGCGCATTATTATATTGTCTATCGTTCCGCCGTAATAGCCCGCTATCGCGCCCAGCGTAACGCCGCCGATGAGCGATATGCATATTGCAATAAGGCCGACGGACATGGATATGCGCGCGCCGTAAATTATGCGGCTGAGTATATCCCTGCCCAGCTCATCCGTGCCGAACCAGTGGTCCGCGCTCGGGCCCTGCAAACGGTTGCGCGGGTCCTGCGCATTGGGTTCATACGGCGAAATTATCGGCGCAAGCACCGCGCACAGCACCAGTATTATAACAATGCAAAGGCCAACTACCGCGCGGCCGTTTTTCCTGAAGCGGCGCCATGTTTCCTGCAATTTGCTGCGCTTCTTGGGTACGTTTGGTTTGGTTGAAATCGCGCTCATCCTTGCACCCCCTTATTTATATTGCGACCGCACGCGCGGATCGACATATGCATACAGTATATCCACCACCAAATTGACAAGGCAGAACGAAAGCGCTATCACAAGCACGCCGCCCTGAACAACGGGATAGTTTCTGGATTTTATCGCATCCACCATCATTTTGCCTACACCCGGTATTGCGAATATGGATTCGATAAGCACCGCGCCGCCAAGAAGCAAACCGAACTGCATGCCGATCGTGGTTATTACGGGAATGAGCGCATTCTTGAGCGCATGCACCGTTACCACCTTAAATTCGCTCAGGCCCTTAGCGCGGGCGGTGGAAATATAATCCTGCCTTATTACTTCCAGCATGCTGGAGCGCGTCATGCGGGCGATGCTTGCGGCGCTGTTAACGCCCAGCGCTATGCCCGGCAGAATAACGCAGGAGAAGGAATCAAAGCCCGATGCCGGCAGCCATTTCAGCTTTACGCAGAAAAGCAGCATCAGCAGCAGTCCGCACCAGAACGACGGCATTGATATGCCTATCATGGAGATGCTCATAACAATATTATCTATAATTGAATACTGCCTTATTGCGGACACGATGCCGAACGTAAGCCCGAACACCACCGCGAAAGCGACAGCAAAGCTTGCAAGTTTAACGGTATTGGGGAAGGTTTGCGCTATGCGCGTGGCAACGTTCTGGCGGGTGGAATAGCATATGCCCATATCGCCGCGCAGAAGGCGCACAACATAATTAAAAAAGCGTTCAAAATAGCCGCCGTTAAGGCCCAGCTCCTCACGCAGAGCCTCGCGCGCCTCCGGCGTTGCATTATCGCCAAGCAATGAGTCCACCGGGTCGCCCGGCGTGATATACATAAGCGAAAAAACCAGCAGTATAACGCCAAGAAGCACGGGAATAAGCATGAGCAAACGCCTTGCAATATATTTAAGCATGGTATTGCCTCCTAATGTAATATTCACCGGCAGCACCGCCTGCGTGAAGCAAACGCTGCTGCCGGATTGTTAAAAGGGAAGAACCTTAGGATCAGTCTTCGTTGACGAAGTAAAGCTTGGAATAGTACTCCATGTCATAGGGCAGCACGCTCAGGCCGCGCACATCGGAACGCACGCCGTATACGCGCCAGGGGTGGCAGATGTAGATCATGGGGCACAGGTCGTGTATCATGGCCTCGGCCTCGGATACCAGCTTGTTGCGCTCTTCGGCGTCAAGGGTGGTGACTATCTTGTCCAGTATGGCGTCCACATCGGCATCGTTGAGCCAGGTACGGTCCTGACTGCTGCCGCGGGAGCTGCTGTGGAAGAAGGCATACAGGCCCTCGCCCGCGTCGCACAGCTTCATATCGGTCGCGGCGGTACCAACTTCGTACTCACCGGCGTTGAGCATGGTGGAAAGGGTGCCGCTCTCGGTGGGCTGAAGCACCAGCGTTACGCCCACTTCCGCCCACATGGACTGAAGCATTTCGGCAAACATGTTGTTGGTGGTGTTGGCAAGGTAGATGAAGGAAACCTCAAAGCCGTTTTCATAGCCTTCGGCGGCCAGCATTTCCTTGGCCTTGGCGGGATCGTACTCGTATTCGGGCAGGTCATGATTCTTACCCTGGAAGGAGGGCGGAATGGGGCCGTTGGCCTTTTCGCTGCTCTTTACGCCGTATATGGTCTCGCGGATAAGCTCAGTATCGGTCGCATGGTACAGGGCCTTACGAACGTTTACGTTGTTAAGGGGTTCAACGGAGGTGTTGAAGCAGATATAGCGCAGCGTGTTCTGGGCGCCGGCGAGCACATACATGTCGCTGCTTTCCTCAACGCGGTCTATATCGGTGGTCTGGAGACGGCAATTCAGATCGATATCGCCGGTCTCAAGATTGATGGTACGGGAGGTGCCTTCGGTCATTATCTTCAACACAACGGTCTTGAGCTTGGCGGGTTCGCCCCAGTAGTTTTCGTTGCGTTCAAGGGTGATGCTTTCGCCGGCGGTCCAATCGGCAACCATGTACGGGCCCGTACCTACGGGCGCGCGGCCGTGGGCATCTTCACCCATTTCGGTGATGGCCTTTTCGTTCACTATGCACATAACGGCCTGGCAAAGCTGGGCCTCAAGGAAGGCATAGGGCTTGGTGGTCTTTATGTTCACGGTGTAATCGTCAACCGCTTCCACGCCGCTCAGGTCAATGTAGGTCAGGGCGCTGGCGCCGGTGGTGGTATTTGCAAGGCGGTTGATGGAGTACACAACGTCCTTGGCGGTGAAGTGCTCGCCATTGGTGAAGTTCACGTCGTCGCGCAGCTTGAACTGCCAGGTGAGGTCGTCAATGGCTTCCCACTCGGTGGCAAGGTTTGCCTGGGGGATGGCGTTCTCGTCAAACTTGAGCAGGGTGTCAAGCACGTTGCGCATGATTATTTCGTTAACGTTGCTGGATACGCCGCCGGGATTGAGCGTAGCAGGCTCGCGGTCAACGGCTATGTTGATGGTGTCCTTGTCGGACACGGTCTCGTTGCCGTCGGTCACAAGTTCCGTATTTTGCACGGGAGTGGCTTCCACGTCGGTGGGAGCATTGGTAGCAGAGGGTTCGTCAGAATTAGTGGGATTCTGCTGTGCGCATCCTGCCGCGAATGCGAATATCATCGCACAAGCGAGGAGCATTGCCAGGTACTTTTTCATGTCTATTCTCCTTATCAGATTACCCCTTTCGGGTTATTGATAATATAGCCGCATTCGTATCATTTGTAAACTACATATATTTTATCATTATATTTTGTATTTATTATCGTAGTAACGACCGGTTAAATTTGTTCAGACCGTCAAAATTGTTTTTATGCAAAAAATCCCAATTTATGCGCGTTAAAATGCTTGACTTTTTGTCGAATCTGCTGATATAATCTGCATAAAATCAGTATCATGAAATTTTATCTTGCTATTTGATTTGATTTATTTTCCAAACGCGGCCGGAAGGAGGTCTCCCATGAACCTACGCGAGCAATTATATGTGTGCGCAATAGCAAAAACCGGCAGCCTTACCGCGGCAGCCAAAATACTGAACACATCGCAGCCTAACCTTAGCCTGTTCCTCAGCAACCTTGAACGATCGCTCAACATTAAGCTGTTCGACAGGATAGGCAAGCAGTTTCGCCTTACATACGCGGGCGAGCTATACGTTGCCAAGGCGCAGAAGATGATACGCCTGAAAGAGGAATTTGACGCGGAAATTTCCAGCATTGTTGAAAACGTTGGCGGTAGGCTTAGAATGGGCTTTCAGTATTTCCGTTCTTCCCGCCTGATACCGCCGCTGCTCACCGCATTTTCCGAAGAATACCCGCATGTGGATCTCAGCTTTGTGGAAGATACCGTATCGCGGCTTGAATCCATGCTTTCGGACAACACGATAGATATTTTCTTCTGCAACTGCCCAACGAAGAAGTCCGAATATGAGTATCACCCTATATACCGCGACTCCGTGCTGTTCATGACGGGCGCCGACCACCCGATAGCATCCGCCTACCCGCTGGCCACAACGGCAGACGAAGGCTACCCCTGGATAAGCCTGAAGCTGTTTGAAAACGAACGCTTTTTCCTCAGCCGCAGCGGCGGCAGCCTGCGCGCGTTCACGGACCAGATACTTGAATCCGCGCACGTTTCGCCCAAGCATATTATAACGTTCGACAAGGTGGAGACCATAATGGAGCTGGTCTCACGCGGGCAGGGCGTTGGCTTCTGCGCGGACAGTTACCGCAGCTTCGTTTCCCTTTCGCAGCCGCTGCACCTGTTCTCCGTTGGCAACGAGATGAAGCGCATAGACTTCTGCGCCGTAAACATGAAGGGCAAGGTGCTCACGCCCTATGCCAAGCGCGCCATAGAAATAGTCAAGGAAACCATGGACGGGCAATTATATTAAGCTTAGAGTAAACCAAAACAGACCCCCCCGCGCTTGGTGAGTCTGTTTTTATATTGCTCGCTTTATTCTTCCAGCAGGTATCCGCTTTCTTTAAGCTTTTGGGTGAAGGAGGAATACGCCGCCTGAGCCGTTTGCCCATCTATGCCGTATTCTTCCATAAGCGCGGCGATTATTGCCACTTCGTCGCGCCCAAGCTCAAGCTGTTTCCACAAAAACGCCGCCGTTTCGTTCAGCGTGCGGGCATACGGCGCTTTGCCGCGGGCGCTGCCGCAGGCCACCAGCATTGTTTCGCCGCACACCTCCGTGCGCACTATTCCGGGCAGAATCGTATACTTCATGCGTTGTACATCTCCTTTGCAAGCGTATCGTGGCACAGCCGGGCGGATGCTTCGTCCCCGCGGTTTATAAGCTGCCACACGGGCACGGTTTGCAGCAGCCGCTCTTCCAGCGCGCAGACCCGCTGCACATCAAGCGGGGTAGACCGCGTGAACAGGAACTGCATGAACAGCTCCGCAACGGCTTCCTGCGGCTCAACGCGGCGCATGGCGTTCTCCTGCCCCTGTTTAAGCATTATTATGCCGCCAAGCGGTGCGGAGCGCATACTGCCCATGTTCTCCTTGCCGCGCCAGGGCGAAGGATGCACGCTTATGCCCTCATCCGAAAAATCCAGCACGGGTTTATCGCCGTTTATAATGCTTATCTCGTCGCCGTATTGGCGTTTCCATTGGATATAATGCGTGGTTTTGCCCGTGCCGCTGAGCGCCGTCAGCAGCCATGCCTGCCCGCGCCATATGAACGCCACGCCATGGAATATGGCCCGCTCAAACGGAAGCAGCGCATCGCACGCGCGGGTACACAGCTCCATGTGCTCCACATACGGCGCAGTGCTGCCCTCCTCATACAGCGGCAGCAGCCGTTCCACCTCCGCTGCGCTCACGCCTACGCTTGCCAGCGGCATATCGCAGCACGCAAACGGCATATACGTGAGCATATATTCATTATGCGCGCAGCTAAGCAGCAGCGGCACGCCGCCAAGTCTTACACTAATTTCCATAATACTAAAACACAGCGGAGAGATCATTAGACCCCTCCGCTGATTCTCATTGGGTTAGTCCACTATGTCCTTAAGTATGTTGCCCTGGGGGTCAACGTTCACTATCGTACCGTCGGGCAGCATTATCTCGCTTATGCCCGGGCCGATGCTCTGCAAATCCGTTTTTACAGATGGTGTTACTTCCCATGTTGGCTCAGGGGTAACAACTATATCAGGCATTACAAAGCTAAACTTCTTCATTCTGCTGTCCCCCTTTCTTAACCTTCAAGGCCGACCCACTGGCGATATACCAGCGTGCGGGTCTCGCCGTACACAACGGTGCCGTCAAGCGCCACATAGTACGGGGTCACGTTGAGCGTCATGCCATCCACAAGGCCGTCCAGCAGCATATTGCAGCTCATCAGCATTGCGCCGTTCACGCTGCCGCCGAAGAGATAGTTCGCGTCGTAACCATCAACGGTCTCGGCAGCCTCTTCGCACTTAACAACCTCACCGTTTATCACGAAGCCGTATTCGGTGCAGGCATTCACATCTATAGCGGAGATGAACTTGACGGTGTTGGTCATCATCTCGTAGGTGTACTGTGCGCGCAGGTACATAGCGTCGCTGTTAAGCGTCATATCGGGCGCTTCGGGTACTTCCGGAACCTCGGGAGTTACAGGTACATCGGGCGTTACAGGTACGTCTGCCACCGTATCTTCAGGTCTGCTTACCATATACGTCTCGACTGTAGCAACAGTCTGCGTTGCATTCGTTCTGTTAAGTCCTACCTGAGAGCCCTTTTCAGTGTTTTGCACACCTATTGTCTCGTTACCCGCCGTATAGGTGCACTGTCTCTCGTTGATACCTGTTACCCTTATGCCATCCAGCGTTACCCAATAAGGCACAAACGTGAAAGGAGTAGTCTTAAAGGTTGTAAACTGCTCATCGGTCAACTTATATGCGCCAATGTAGCCGATATCCCTATCGCTGGGCGCCTCTTTACCTTCGGCCGTCACTTTAAGCAGTCCGCTCGCAACATACAGTTCTTCCTTCAACTTATCGCCGCCCACATATACAACGCTTACCTTGCTGTATACACCGGGGTTGCTCGCGAAGTTACTGTTGCCAATGCCAAAGCCGACTTCCTGATACAGGCCGCGGTCAACGGTAGTCATCAGGAACAGGTCTGTTACCTGCCTTGTCTTATTCGGGTCACTCTGGTCAGGACGCGCAAAGGTGTACGTCTTAGGCGCGAGGTACTTCTGGTCAACCTCCCAAATGTAGTACGTCTTGCCCTTTTCGGGTGTGAAGCCCATGGCGTTTTCTTTGTCCGCAAACGTCTGCACGCTGTTAGCGTCGCAAGCTTCGTTCGTGAACGCGCCGCCATAGAGGTAGTTGGGGGTGACGGCATTAGTCAGGTTATAGCCGTTATCAATTACACTCTGCGTATAGTCAACCTCTGTAGTAGTCTTGTTCGTACCACCGTCCTTTACATGAACCACATTGAAGTAGCCAATGTAATAGAACGTGAACTCGTTAGCGGCAGAAACCGTACCAACTGTAATCGCCTTAACCTCGGGCATACCATCGACCAGCTTATAACCGTCTATCTGGAGCGCTTCCTGTGAAACAGTCTTCCCGTAACGGGCTTCACCTGTAATGTCATCCGCTATCTTCTGACCGGTTACATTA
>CAVDFM010000037.1:0-14805 GCA_963608365.1 bacterium
GCCCATGTTGATACCGTGGTTGATGCAGGGTGCGTAGGCGATTATGAGGGAGGGTCCCTTATAAGCTTCGGCTTCCGCAAGGGCCTTGACCAGCTGCTGCTGATTGGCGCCCATGCAAACCTTGGCAACGTACACATAGCCGTAGCTCATGGCCATCATGCCCAGGTCCTTCTTGCTGGTGCGCTTGCCGGCCGCCGCAAACTTGGCAACGGAACCGGTAGGCGTAGCCTTGGAGGACTGTCCGCCGGTGTTGGAGTAAACTTCGGTATCAACGACCAGAACGTTTACATCCTCGTCCATGGCAAGAACGTGGTCAAGTCCGCCGTAGCCGATGTCATACGCCCAGCCGTCGCCGCCGAATATCCATATGGACTTCTTAACGAGCAGGTCCTTGTTGGCAAGGATCTCGCGGCCAAGAGTGCACGCTTCGCAGGGGCACTTCTTGCCGTTCTTGAGCCATGCTTCTTCCCACTGGGTGCCGGTCAGATCGGGATCGACGCTCGCTTCCAGTTCGGCAACCAGCTTAGCAGCCGCCTTCTTGGAGCCTTCCGCATCGTCCATGTTCTCCAGCCATTCCTTGCCGGCGGCCTTCAGATCGGCGTCGCAGTAGTCAACCGCGATCAGCTTTTCAACCAGCTCCGCAACGCGTGCGCGGCGCTGCTTGGTACCCAGGTTGATACCGAAGCCGAACTCGGCGTTATCTTCAAACAGGGAGTTGGCCCATGCGGGACCCTGGCCCTTTTCATTGGTGGTGTAAGGTACGGTAGGCGCGCTGCCGCCGTAGATGGAGGTACAGCCGGTGGCGTTGGCAATTATCATCCTGTCGCCGAACAGCTGGGTTATAAGCTTGATGTACGGGGTCTCGCCGCAGCCTGCGCATGCGCCGGAGAACTCGAACAGAGGCTTGAGGAACTGGCTGTTCTTAACGGTGTACTTGTTCATTTCAAGCTCGCGCTCAGGCAGCTTGGTAGCGAAGTCCCAATTCGCGCCTTCGGTCTCCTGTACGGTGTGCAGGGGAACCATCTTGAGCGCCTTGGTCTTGGCGGGGCAAACGTCCACGCAGTTGCCGCAGCCGGTGCAGTCCAGCGGAGAGAGCTGCATGCGGAACTTATAGCCCGCAAGCTCCTTGCCGGTGGCAGGCTTGGTCACGAAGGATTCGGGGGCATTGTCCTCGTCCTTTACCAGCACGGGCCTTATGCAGGCGTGCGGGCAGACCAGGGAGCACTGGTTGCACTGTATGCAGTTTTCGGGTATCCATGCGGGCACGTCAACGGCTATGCCGCGCTTTTCGTACTTGGTGGTGCCGGTGGGCACGGAACCATCGGGGCTCATTATGGAAACGGGCAGCTTGTCGCCGTTCTGGGCCAGGATGGGGGAGATGAACTGAGTGAAGTACGGATCATCTGTTACGGGCTTCACAACGGCACCTTCGGTGGTGGTGGCCCAGGATTCGGGGTACTTGATCTCAACTATGGCGTTGGCGCCTGCGTCTATGGCGGCGTAGTTGCGGGCCACGACGTCCTCGCCCTTCTTGGAATAGGACTTCTTGGCGGCAGCCTTCATGTACTCTATGGCCTGGTCGGCGGGGATAACGTTTGCCAGCTTGAAGAAGGCGGACTGCATTATGGTATTGATGCGGTTGCCCATGCCAACTTCCTTGGCAAGCTTAACGGCGTCTATGTTATAGAACTTGAGATGGTTCTTGGCGATGACGTTCTTCATCTTGGCGGGCAGCTCATGTTCCATCTCCTCAAGCGTCCATTCGGAGTTGAGCAGGAAAGTGCCGCCTTCCTTGATGCCTTCGGTCACGTCGTAACGGGTGACGTAGGAAGCGTTGTGGCAGGCGATAAAGTCAGCCGCATCGATGAGGTAGGGGCTCTGAATGGGCTGCTTGCCGAAGCGCAGATGGCTCACGGTGAAGCCGCCGGACTTCTTGGAGTCGTAGGCGAAGTAACCCTGAGCATACATGTCGGTATGGTCGCCTATAATCTTTATGGAGTTCTTGTTCGCGCCAACGGTACCGTCGGAACCAAGGCCATAGAACTTGCAGGCGATGGTGCCTTCGGGAGCGGCGTTGACCTGCTCGGTCACGGGCAGGGACAGGTTGGTCACGTCGTCAACTATGCCTACGGTGAAGCGGGGCTTTGCATCGTCCTTCTTCAGCTCGTCATAAACGGCCTTGACCATGGAGGGGGTGAATTCCTTGGAACCCAGACCGTAACGGCCGCCGATGATCTTAACATCGAACCTGCCGGCTTCGGCAAAGGCATTGACCACGTCCTGATAGAGAGGCTCGCCTTGGGAACCGCATTCCTTGGTGCGGTCGAGCACGGCGATCTTCTTGCAGGTGGCGGGCAGGGCGGCAAGCAGCTTGTCCGCACGGAAAGGCCTATACAGACGGACCTTGATGAGGCCCAGCTTTTCGCCGCGGGCGTTGAGGTAATCTATAGCTTCCTCGACTACGTCGCAGCTGGAGCCCATGGAGATTATCACGCGGTCGGCATCGGGCGCGCCGACGTAATCGAACAGATGGTAGTGACGGCCGGTCAGCTTGCCGACTTCTTCCATGTAATGCTCAACGATGGAGGGAACGGCCATGTAATGGGTGTTGCAGGCTTCGCGGTTCTGGAAGTAAATGTCCGGGTTCTGGGCGGAGCCGGAAAGGTGCGGATGCTCAGGATTGAGAGCGCGCGCACGGAAGGCGGCCACTGCATCGTAATCAAGCAGCTTGCCCATATCTTCGTAATCTATGGCCTCTATCTTCTGCACTTCGTGGCTGGTACGGAAACCGTCGAAGAAGTGTACGAAAGGCACGGAAGACTTGATGGCGGAAAGGTGAGTCACCAGCGCAAGGTCCATGACCTCCTGAACAGAGGCGGAAGAAAGCATGGCAAAGCCGGTCTGGCGGCAGCCCATAACGTCGCTGTGATCGCCGAATATGCTAAGCGCATGGTAAGCAAGCGCGCGGGCGGACACGTGGAACACGCCGGGCAGCAGCTCGCCGGAGATCTTGTACATGTTGGGAATCATCAGCAAAAGGCCCTGAGAAGCCGTGAAGGTGGTGGTCAGGGCGCCGGCCTTGAGGGAGCCGTGCACAGCGCCCGCGGCGCCGGCTTCGGACTGCATCTCGGCTATTCTTACCTTTTGACCGAACAGATTGGTTCTGCCGTTTGCCGCCCACTCATCGGCAACCTCGGCCATGGGGGACGAGGGAGTGATGGGGTAGATGGCCGCAACATCACTGAACGCATATGCTACATGCGCCGCAGCGGTATTGCCGTCAATGGTCATTGTCTTTGCCATTTTGAGTATATCCTCCTGATGTATTTGGTGTATTCCCGGGCGGACATATGTGCTCCGTCCCGGTACAGGCATTCTGTGTATCATTATAATGATTAACAACGCTGATGTCAATCGAAGAGAGGGGCTGTATCCGCCATTTTATGCGCAAATTTTTATACGGAATTTATGTGCGGGAACTTATATGCAACGATCTGTAAATGTGAAGTTTGCACAAATTCATAATTACGCCATTGTAAAATTCAATAAATCCGTGTATAATACAAATACCATGTAACATCGTGGGAATTGAAACCGCCGCTTGTATAGGAGGCGGGTTTTATGTACTTAAAGTGTATAAATTTACTATAACATAGATGAAAAGGAGAGAAGAAAATGCCCGCAAATAACAAGATACGCTCCGCGTACGTTACGCTGCCTTCGGCGGAGCGCAAGGTTGCAGACTTTATCCTGGACAATCCTGACCGCGCCATGCGCATGGTCATCAATGAAATAGCCGAGGCTGCCGGCGTGAGCGTGCCAAGCGTTACCCGCCTTGCAAGAAGGCTTGGCTACAAGGGCTTCCTCGATTTCCGCGTGGCGCTGGCGGGCGGAGCGGCCGCAAACGGCGCAACGCAGAAGCTTTCCCCCGTGAGCGACGAGGACAGCGACTCCACCGTTATAGATAAGCTGTGCGGATACAGCATAATGTCGCTTGAGGACACATACCGCGCGCTTGATAAAGAGGCGTTCTGCGCCGCGGCGCGGGACATTGCCGGCAAAAAGCGCGTGTTCATATGCGGCGAATCGGAGCTGCTGGCAAACGACATGGTGCACAGCTTTAACATGATGAACATGGAAGCCATCGCCCTTTGCGACGAGGTGAGCATGGGCATATACCGCACCCGCTTCACAAAGGACGATGCGGTCATAGCCTTCTGCCGCAGCGGCCGCAATAAGGATATATTCGATGAAATAATCGCAGCCAAGGCCGCGGGAGCTACCACCATATATCTTAGCAGCTACGCGGGGAATCAGGCCGCGCATACATGCGACTATTTCTTCACCGCGTCCCATATAGGCTCGGCCAAGGTGCCGTTCAGGCTTGAAAATTCAATGTCCACAATAACGCTGAGCACGCTTTTGATAACGCTTACCGCGCGCTTCCGCGGCATGAGCATAGCGGGGAACAAGAAGAGAAAATGAGCATGGGAAGCTATTTGAGCGACCTGCATACGCATACGAATTTTTCGCACGGCAAGGGCTCTCCCGAGGACATAGTCCGTGCCGGCATACGCTGCGGGCTTAAACGCATAGCCATAACCGAGCACGCGGGCGGGCACGTTTTTTACGGCGTGCGCGGCGAAAAGCTGACACGGCTTAGGAAGGAGACGGAGCGCCTTGCAAGCGTTTACGCGCGGGATATAGAGGTGCTGTTCGGCCTTGAATGCAACCTGACCGGCTTTGGCGAATGCGACGCGCCAAAGGACAGGAGTATGTTTGATGTGCTTCTGCTGGCGTATCACAAGGGCGTTGTGCCGCGGGACGGCTTTTTGCTGAAACGCTCCATGGAGGCCGCAGGTCTGCACAAGAGCGAACCCGAGCTGACGGCGAAGGCGCTGCTTGCCGCGGCGGAAAAATATAAAATAGATATTTTTGCCCATCCCGGCGAATATGTGAAGTGCGATATTGAGACCCTTGCCCGCGGGGCGAAGGAGCTCGGCACGATGATAGAGATAAACTCCCGCCACATAACCCTTTCGCCGGATGACATACGGCTGATAGCCAAAATAGGCGCGGTGATGCGCCCGGACAGCGACGCGCACAGCCCTGAGCGCGTGGGTGAACTTGGCCCCGCAATAGCCGCCGCAGCCGCCGCCGGAGTGGAACTGCCGGGGGACGGGCTGTAAGAACAATATTAAAGCAATAAAAAGCAGCTGCGGAAGCTGCTTTTTATATTATACGCTGTAATACTTCTGCTTTGAACTTGGCGGTTTAATCAGGTAATTACAAACTGGATTTTATTGTTTGAAATATTGATTTTTCCATTTCAGTATGGTAGAGTATGGGCAAGTCATTTATGCTTATAATTGGGTAAGCGATCCACAAACGACCTCAATCGTTAACAATGACGGCGAATATCGCTGTTATTGCTCGGTTGCAGTCTATATCCTGCTCACAACCTGCTTGACAGCGAAAGTCAAGCATTTTTTTGTGGGAGGAAGATTATGAATTACATTCTTTTAGGCAATGGTATTGCTCTGTTCGGCGCTGTCCTTATGGCGGCCATTGGCCTTATTAAGCAGCGAAAACACATTCTTGCCGCACAATGCGTCCAGTTCGGAATTATGGGAATTGCGAACCTGATATTAGGTGGGATCAATGGCTTTGCGTCTGCTCTTGTGAGTATCACCCGTAATTTGATCTGCTTAAAATGGAAACTTACCACACCCATTAAAATCGGTATCATTTCTATTCAAGCAATTCTTGCGCTGAGTATCAATCGTAGTGGTGTTATTGGCATCTTGCCGGGGCTGTCTGCCTGTATCTGCACATGGTTTTTGGATACTAAGGATGAAATAAAGCTGAAAGCCGTCATTATCACAGCACAGGTTTGCTGGCTGATTTATGACCTCTCCATTCTTAACTATGTTTCATTTGCTTTTGACATTATAACAATCCTTGCAAATCTTATCGGCATTGTCACAATTGCAAAACAGCGCAAAACAGTCTGATTCCAACAACTCTGGCTTATCATTTGCCATGTGCCTCGTATAAAATGCGGCACAGGAATTTTTGCCTAAAACTTTACCTTGCCCATGCTATTACGGCGGGCTTGGTTTGCTGAATTAATATGGCGGAATCGAGCTTTGCGAGCATCTTTTCGCGGTCGGCGGGAATGCGCCCGCGCACGCGGAACTCTATGCAGTCGTGAAATCCGTCGTAATCCACGCCGTCGGTTTGGATAAACTCCAGCAGGCGGCGTTCTTCTTTAAGGTTCTCAAGCTCGTCCGCGGGCGTGAATGCGCCGCTTTCTATCGATGAATACAGCGGTGCGCTGCGGTGTACGAACATGGAAAAGTTTATTATGGCCTCAGGCTCTGTGCGGCTGAGAAACTCCGCCGTGGCTTCGGCGTTCTCTGTGCCGCGGCCTTGGCCGGCGATGCCCGTCATTATGTGCGCGCCGTAGGATAGGCCGTGCGCGTGCAGGCGGTCTATCTGCGCATAGGCTTGGGCCACGGTGTGGTCCTTCCGCATAAAGGCAAGCACGTCGTCAAGCCCGCTCTCTATGCCCAGATACAGCCTGTTTACGCCGAGTTCATGCAGCGCTTTCAGCTCCGCGTCGCTCTTTTTTGATATTCCCGTTACGGTCGCATCCATGTTGAAGCATTCTATGCCGGGGAAATGACGGCGCGCCATTGTTAGTATTTCAATAAGCCGCGCGGTATCCATGCAGAATGCGTTGCCGTCGCCCAAAAACACGCGCGTAGGCTTCGCGCCCAGCGCCTTTATGCGCAGCAGCTCCTGCTCAATCTGCTCAATGGGCAGTTCGCGGTACGCAATATGCTTGAACAGCATGCAGAAGCGGCAGCGGTTATATGAGCAGCCCGCCGCCACGGGCAGCATGTATGCGCCGCGCTCCATAGGCCCGCGGCATATCCAGCCTTCGTAATCCATAAGGCAAATCCTCCGACAATATATATAAAGTATATCACTCAGCGCGGGCGGGGTAAAGCGGCAGAATTGCTGAAAAAATATTGTTTTGACGGGCGAAATATGGTATGGTTTAAGCATACCCGAAAACCACAGAACAGACCGAGAGGAGAAATGCGTATGAAGAAAACAGCCTTAGTTTTACTTGTCTGCACACTGCTCGCGATTATGGGTGCGTGTGCAAAGGGAGATGTTTCAGCTCCGCAATATGACTATGAATATGCTGCGCTTGAGCAACTGGCGGAAAATGCGGACATCATAGTCATAGGAACGATAGAGAGCGCGGAGAATGCGGACAATTCAAACTGCTTTTACAGCATTGGTGAATTGGACATTATCGGTGGACGAGATGTAGACGGTATTACCGTGTACGGCAAAGCTGGAACGCTGAAGGAGGGCGGCAGATATGCCCTGTTTCTTTATGATAACGATTCTGTGTTTTGGCCTATGTCGCTTACGCAAATGGTGGATATTGAGTCGGTATTTGAAATAGAGGGCGACAGAATAAAGGCACCCGAAAAATTCGGTATAGACAACATGAACGTGGCCGAGTTTTCGGAGAAAGCATCAAAGCTTACCATGCGGCAGAATGCTGCGGAGCCGGTAACGGATGAACTGCCGTATGACGAAATGGCAGAAGCAAGCGAAACGATATTTATTGCAACGGTTGACGACGTTATATATGCGTCCGCATATTCAGGCGGCACGGCGAACCTTACACCCCAAGAGACATTAAAGGGAAACGTGGATGACGGCAGCATAAATATGCTCGTGCCGCAGGGTTTGCAGGCCGGAGAAACGTATTTGTTCTTCCGTACGGACGGCATACAAAGCATGCCCACGCGCAACAACAGCGTTATAAACGTTAAGTCGGACGAGTATGCGGCGATAATGAAGCTGCTGGAGAAATAGGGGGATTTAACCACCATGATACGCAAGGCGACCGGGGCGGACATTGACGCGATAAGCGGCATATACGAGCGCATACATATGCGCGAACAGCAGAAGCTTATGCAGATAGGCTGGCTGCCGGGCGTGTACCCCGTGCGCGGCACGGCGGAGGCGGCGCTGGAGCGGGGAGACCTTTTTGTATATGAAGAAGATGGGAACATACTCGCGTCCGCAATAATAAACAAAACGCAGGTGGATGTTTATGCGCAGGGAAACTGGGCGTACAGCGCGGCGGACGATAAAATAATGGTGCTGCATACGCTGGTGGTGGATCCGGATGCGAACAAGCGCGGCATAGGCAAAAGCTTCGTTGAGTTCTATGAAAAGTATGCCAAGGAGCGCGGCTGCACGGTGCTGCGCATGGATACGAACGAGAAGAATGCCGTCGCGCGGGCTTTTTATAAAAAGCTGGGCTATCGGGAGGCGGGCATCGTCCCCTGCGTGTTCAACGGAATACCGAACGTTAAGCTTGTGCTGCTTGAAAAGGAAGTGAATTGAAATGGAAAGAAGAACGTTTACCGCGAAAAGCGGCCTTACGCTGAACTATGTTATTCATAAGCCGGGCCAAACGGACGCGAAACGGCCGGCAATAGTGTACCTTCACGGTACGGACGGCTGCGGGAGCGACGTTGACACGCTGTTCAAAATAGAATCCCTGCCAAGCTATGTGAGCGAGGGCAAAGTGACGATACCCGACGGCGCAATGCTCATCGCCCCGCAATGCACCAAAGGCATGAACTGGAACAAGATAGCGGGCGAGGTGGTTGAGCTTATCGACAAGCTGACGGCAGAAGACGGCGCGGACGGGGAGCACATAGCGCTGACAGGCGCAAGCCTTGGCGGCATGGGCACGTTCAGCATTGCCATAAAGTATCCTGAGCGGTTCAGCTGCCTTGTGCCGGTGTGCGGCAGCGTGGATCCGCTCAGCTGCGCGCTGCTTACAAAAATGCCCGTGTGGATATTCCATGGGGAACTTGACCGCGGCATGGGCTTCAGCGTTATTCAGGCGAATGAAATGATAAACCGCTGCGGCGGGAACAGCAAGCTGACCCTGCTCAGCGGGCAGGGCCATGAAATACGCTGGATATACCACAGCGACAGATTTGATATTATAAACTGGATGCTTGCTCAGTAACTATATGGCTTAACGGCCGCCGGTGCATCGGGATATGCGTTGGCGGCTTTTTCCATCCATACCATGTCGTACCAGCGGCCGAACTTGCAGGCGCAGTTGTGAAAATGGCCAACGGTGACGAAGCCCAAATGCTCATGGAATCGCGCGCTGTTGTCCGTAAGGTACTCGTCGTTCTGCTTAGGGTACGCTATGCATGCATATATATTCAGTATGCCCATGCCGCGCAGCCGCTTCTCAAGCTCCGTATACAGCATACGCCCAAGCCCGCCGCCGCATGCGCTGCGGTCCAAATAAATGCTCACCTCGCAGCTCCAGCCGTATGCCGCACGTTCCTTCAGCGCGGACGCATAGGCATAGCCCTGCACCGCGCCGTCCCGCTCAACAACTATGTACGGATATTTGCGCATGGTTTCCGCCATGCGCCGCCGTATCTCGTCCACATCCGGCGCGCTGTATTCATACGTTATGGCAGTATTCTCAACATAATAAGCATATATCTCGGCTATCCGCTGCGCGTCGGCAGGCGCTGCGCTGCGAACTGTGGCTTCACCCATACCTGAATCCCTCTCTTATTGCATATTTTTGCGCATATTATACGGCTGATGGAAGGGGAGGGCAAGGGGCATTTTCACCCACAACCCCAAAAAGCTCCCTTCACGGGAGCTTTTTGGTTGGTTTATGGAAAAAGAGGAGGAGTGTGCGCGAAGTTTAGAGCATTTCGAGAAATGCTTCAAGGCGGGTGGAAAGCTGGCCGGAGTCGCTTTGGGAATAGTCCGTTTCAAGGGCTATGTAATGTATACCGAGCTTTTCCATCTCGCGGCGGATAAAGTGCGTTTCTATTGTGTATGGCATGCAGGACTGAAGGTCTATTTCAACAACGCCGTCTATTTTGTATTCGCTTATGAGCCGCCTGAGCAGCTCCATGCGTACGGAGTTCGGCGTCATTACCGCGCAGCCTATGTCAAGATAACGCTTGGCAATGGCGGCCATGATGTCGTCCGCTTCGGTATCGACCAGCTGATACGCGGCCTTTATGCCCGTGCAGTTTTCAAAGCAGACTACCGCGCCGCCGTTTTCTTCAATGGTCTTTACGGTTTTGTTCATAACGCCGCCTATTGGGCAGCCGGTTATGAGTATGCGCTTGTCGCCCTCGCTTACCGGACGCGCGCCGGAAGCATACGCGGCGGTAACGTCGTTATAAAGGTTTGTAAGCATCGTCACGCGGTCGGCAGGATCGAATATGAAGCCCGCCCCGTCAAGCGCGGTGTAAAGATCAAGCCCCTTTGCCATGGGCGGAACGTTCTTTTGTACTTCCATCAGCCGTATGCGGGCGCGGCGTTCTTCGTTGCGCTGAATGGCGGCCCTGCGGAGCGCATCGTCCGTTATTGCAACGCCGAACTTATCTTCAAGGAAACTTTTGAAGCGGCGCAGCTCCGCCGTCCATTCGTCAAGCGCGTTCTCGCGCTCGCCCTGGGGAAGATGCAGTATGTATGTTGGACGAATCTCGTTGAGCAGCTCATACATTTTCTTTTTGCCGTCGCACGTTGTTTCGCCAACTATTATGTCCGAAAAATAGGTGTACGGGCATTTGTCCGATACGGCGAAGCCGTAGCTTGATTTTATGAGCGGGCAAAGGTTTTTGGGCAGGTGCGCTTCCGCCGCGGGAATGGTTTCCCCGCTCATGCCGCAAAGGCTAACGGGCGTGAATCCCGCAGCATCGAGTATTTCAAGCGGCGTAAACGTGCAGAACACGCCGGCGACCTTGCCGCCGTTGTCCTTTATGTTCTTCACCTTCAGAAAGCCCTTCTGGCGCGCTTCACCGAATTCTTCAAACTGCCTTGGCAGTTCCCTTGCCATAACGCTCACCCCGCGTGCGGATTATTTACAATATAATTTTAGCACTGCCGTATGCGCTTGGCAAAGCGATTAAAACAATACAATACTGCTTATCATCTAAAAAATGAATGAATGGCGCCGAAGCTGCGCCCAAAATCCTTTACAAAAGCCGTGAAATAGGGTATACTGCAACCAAAGCGGTGATTGGAACACACGGCCGGGATAAGACCCCATAAGCGAGCTGCAAACGGTGAAAGGCAGCGGGTGCGGATCCGGTACGCATCATCCATGAGTGCGCGTATGAAGGCGGCTTTTCCGCGGATAGTACGCGCCGTTATGCGCACGTTACAGCGCGGGGTGAGATGGGGCATATTTATATGCCAAATCGGGTGGTACCGCGCAAGCACTGCGTCCCGTTACACGGGAGGCGGTTTTTTATTTTATGCAGAACAAGGCGAAAGGAGCTATTGAATGTATACCAAAGTCCCCACATCCCTTAACTTTGTGGACAGGGAGAAGGAGATCCTCCGATTCTGGAAGGAGAACCGCATATTTGAAAAAAGCTGCGAGCTGAGAAAGGGCAAGCCCGCCTATACCTTTTACGACGGCCCACCCACGGCGAACGGCAAGCCGCACATAGGCCACATACTCACCCGCGCCATGAAGGACATTATCCCCCGCTACCGCACCATGAAGGGTTACGACGTGCTGCGCAAGGCCGGCTGGGATACGCACGGGCTGCCGGTTGAGCTGGAAGTTGAAAAAATGCTGGGGCTTGACGGCAAAAAGCAGATAGAAGCCTACGGCGTAGAGCCGTTCATCGCCAAGTGCAAGGAATCCGTTTGGAAATACAAGACCGAATGGGAGCAGATGAGCGACCGCGTGGGTTACTGGGCCGATATGGAAGACCCCTACGTTACCTATGACGATAACTATATAGAGTCCGAATGGTGGGCGCTCAAGACCATATATGAAAAGGGCCTTTTGTACAAGGGCCATAAGGTTGTGCCTTACTGCCCGCGCTGCGGCACCGCGCTTGCCAGCCACGAAGTTGCCCAGGGCTATAAGGACGTTAAGGAAATTTCAGCGACGGTAAGGTTTAAGTGCACCGATGAGGACGCAAGCTACCTTGCCTGGACCACCACGCCGTGGACCCTGCCTTCAAACGTTTGCCTGTGCGTAAACGCGAACATAGTATACTGCCGCGCGGAAAAGGACGGAGAGGCGTTCATACTGGCAAAGGATCTTGTTGAAAAGGTGCTGGGCGAGGATGCGAAGATAGTGTGCGAATTTGCGGGCAGCGAGCTTGTCGGCCGCACCTACGAGCCGCTGTTTGAATGCACGGCAAAGGCCGCCGCAAAGACCGGCAAAAAGGGCTTCCGCATAGTTGCGGACGATTACGTTTCCGCGGACGACGGCACGGGCATAGTCCATAACGCCCCCGCCTTTGGTGAGGACGACTACCGCGTTTGCCGCGATAATGACATCCCCTTCGTTCAGATGGTGGACGCCCGCGGCAACATGACCGAGGATACCCCCTGGGCAGGCACATTCGTTAAGAAGGCCGACCCGATGATATTGAAAGACCTTAAGGAGAGCGGCGCACTGTTTGCGGAAATACCGTTTGAGCACAGCTATCCGTTCTGCTGGCGCTGCGATACCCCGCTCATCTATTACGCCCGCGAAAGCTGGTTCATAAAGATGACCGCCGTGCGCGATAAGCTCATTGAGTACAATCAGCGCATAAACTGGCTGCCTGAGACCATAAAGGACGGCCGCATGGGCAACTTCCTTGAAAACGTTATAGACTGGGGACTCAGCCGCGAACGTTACTGGGGCACTCCGCTGCCGGTTTGGGTATGCGAGGACTGCGGTCATGTTCACGTTGTAGGCAGCCGCAAGGAGCTTTGCGAGCTTGCGCCCGGCACGCCGGAGAACATAGAGCTGCATAAGCCTTACCTTGACCCGATAACGTTCAAGTGCGAAAAGTGCGGCGGCACAATGCGCCGCGAGAAGGCCGTTATAGACTGCTGGTTCGATTCCGGCTCAATGCCCTTTGCGCAGTGGCACTATCCGTTTGAAAACAAGGAGCAGTTTGAGCGCCGCTATCCCGCCAACTACATAAGCGAAGCCATCGACCAGACCCGCGGCTGGTTCTATACCCTGCTTGCAATATCCACATGCCTGTTCGATGAGCCGAGCTATAAGAATTGCCTTGTGCTGGGCCTTGTTGCGGACAAGGACGGCATAAAGATGAGCAAGCACAAGGGCAACGTTGTTGACCCGTGGAGCGTGCTTGATAAGCAGGGCGCGGACGCCGTGCGCTGGTATTTCTACACGGGATCAATGCCCTGGCTGCCCAGCCGCTTCAGCGCGGACGCCGTAAGCGAAGCGCAGCGCAAGTTCATGGGCACGCTGTGGAACACATATGCGTTCTATGTGCTCTATGCTGAAATAGACGGTTTCGACCCCACGAAGCATACGCTCAAGCGCGAGAATCTCACCCCCATGGATAAGTGGGTGCTCAGCCGCCTGAACACGCTTATAAAGACCGTTGACAGCAACCTTGACGGGCTGCATATAACCGAAGCCGGCCGCGAACTGGCCCGCTTTACGGACGATCTTTCCAACTGGTACGTCCGCCGCTGCCGCGAGCGTTACTGGGGAAGCGGCATGACGGACGACAAGGAAGCCGCGTACATGACGCTTTACACCGTGCTTGCAACCATGAGCGCGCTGTGCGCACCGTTCACGCCGTTCATGAGCGAAAGCATATACCAGAACATAGTGCGCAGCGTTGATAAGACCGCGCCCGAAAGCATACACCTTTGCGACTTTCCCGTTGCGGATGAAAGCCTGATAGACGCGGAGCTTGAGCGCAGCATGGACGAGGTGCTGGAAATAGTGGTGCTGGGCCGCGCTGCCCGCGCCGCGGCGAACGTGAAGAACCGCCAGCCGCTTGCCCGCATGTTTGTGCAGGGCGGCACGCTTGATGCGCTGTATACTTCCATAATAGCGGACGAGCTGAACGTGAAGGCCGTTGAATTTGTAAACGATGCATCTTCCTTCATATCCTACCGCGTGAAGCCGCAGCTCAAGACCCTTGGGCCGCGCTACGGCAAGCTGCTGCCCAAGATAAACGCATATCTTGCGCAGGACGGCATAGGCGATAAGGTAGTCGCCGCGCATAAGGCCGGCAACAGCTATGACTTTGAGCTTGAAGGCACGGCCGTGTCACTTGCGGAAGCGGATGTGCTTACCGAACCAATACAGAAGAGCGGCTTCGTGAGCCAGACGGAGAAGGAGACCGCCGTTGTGCTGGACACCAATTTGACCGACGAACTGGTGGACGAAGGCTTTGTACGCGAGCTTGTATCCAAGATACAGGTGATGCGCAAGGAGGCGGGCTTTGAAGTTACCGACCGCATAGCGCTGACCTACGCATGCGAAGGCCGCGCCAAGGATGTGCTCAGCCGCTTCGGCGACGCCATAGCGCAGGATGTGCTTGCCGTGTCCGTAAGCGACGCCGCGCCCGCCGGCTACGTCAAGGAATGGGACGTGAACGGCGAAAAGGTAACGCTGGGCGTAGAAAAGAAGTAAACCAAACAAAATGCCGCGCCGAAGGGCTTGCGTATTGACAATTCCCCTTCGGCACGGTATAATCAACTGTGCGTCCGGAAATATCCGTGCGCACATATCTCTCCGTAGCTCAGCAGGATAGAGCGTTCGCCTCCTAAGCGAAAGGCCGCGCGTTCGAATCGCGCCGGGGAGGCCATCGGCGGAAGCGCCGCCCGCAAAAAAAGCCCCTCTTTTGAGGGGCTTTTTTGCGGCTTAAGGCTTTGAGCAAAAAGCGGAGAAGCCTTCTTCGCAAAAACTTCTCTGTTAAGGAG
>CAVDFM010000038.1:0-3502 GCA_963608365.1 bacterium
AAAAAAATTCCGACATGCGGAATTATTGTTTCCTGATAAGCTATGTATAGATTCCTGTCTTCTAAAAGTATGCTGTAGGAATAGTGTTGAACGTTCAACGCTGTTGAATCTGCTTAAGCAAGAAAACAATAAAAGTTTTCATAAATACAGCAACTATATCACAATAGGCCGGGACTCCATGTTTGAGAAGAATGGATTGTTTATTCAAGATTGTCGTTATATTGATGGTATTGTATCCATTTACTTCGCCGATACATATAAAAAGTCTAAATACGCAGAAAAGATGATGAAGAACTCAAATCTTCATTCGCTTTCACCCATTAGGGTGCGCTTAAAGCTGCAATGGTTATCAAGCAAGAATGAAATATGCCACGAAACTTCTGCATCTATAAATGTGGATTACCTTAACCCTAAGGCTCTATCATTTAGTAAACTTTCTGTAATACCAAACGCTCGAACTTTACAAATTAGCATTTATTTTGGTAACGATTTAATGTGCTGTATAAAACAGCCTTTATCTGACACAGAATTAATAAGATAAATCATTATATGCAATGCCACCGATTACTTGATTAGGTGGCATTGCTCTCTCTTCACCCCACCATCTTTACAAGCGTACCCACGGCAACGGCATGGAGCCTTCGTGCCGTTGTTTCGGAAACGCAGCACCGCTCCGCTATCTCCGCCCAGGAAGGGCGCATGCCGGCAAGGCTGCCCATGCGCTCAGGCGCCCCGTAGCGCGCATAGATTATGCGCTGCTGTATGTGCGGCAGTTGAAGTATTGCGCCGTCAAGCTGCACATACTCGCGCAGCATCGCGTCTATGCTTGCGCACAGCTCATCTATGGCTTTATCATAGGCCGCGCGGAGCTTCTCGCGCTGTGCTGCTGCGTTTGCCGTTGGGTCGCCCGGCGCTGTGCCGTGCGGTTGGCCGTCCGGCGGCGGCGTATGCGCATCGCACAATGCATCGCGGCGTTCTTTAAGGGTTTCTATTTTTTCCTGCTGCTTTGTCCGCATCCATTCTATCGCTCCCCAGCGGCTCAGCCTCCGCTGCATCTCCCTGCGCTGCTCTCGCGTAACCTCAACCATGCCTATGCTCTCCTTATCCCTTCACACCTCTCTGACCCTTATCCCATGCACCCACAGCATCAGCTTGCGCTTGATTATGTATTCCTTTGTGCGGAAGCCCTTTGTGTCCTCCACTATGCGCTCGCCGCCCTGTTCATACACAAAGTCGGCCACATAGCTGCACTCGCGCTCTATAAGTTTGCCGCGCTTTACGCCGCCGCGCTTGCCTTCGGCATCCGGTTCACGCTGCGAAGGTATGAGCGTGAACTTCACCTGGCGCTGCAAATTGCTGATTTGCCCCGCCCGTTCAAGCATGGATAGCTCGCAATACCTTGCATATTCCTTGATAGAATCAAACGGAATGCCGTCCTTAACCGTCTTTCTGTTGCCGTATTTACTCACGCCGCGTCACGCTCCAATCCCCGCTTTGCCGGCAAACGGTCCCAGCTTCGCAAGCCTGCCAATGGCGTTATCGCTCGGTTCCTGAACCGTAACAATCCAGTCGTTTGCGGTCGGCCTCGCGCCCCATACGGGCGCCCTATGGCAGGAGCAGGCGGGAACAATGTTCCTCACCTCAGCGGATTCTGTCGGCAGTCCAACATATGGCGCGCCGCACTTGGGGCAATAAGGCCAGTCGTTGGCCGTGCGCTTTGCCGCGCTGTGCGCTGTATCCTCCCGCAACAGGCTCACCCTTGCCGCTTCAAGCGCCGCACGGTACGGCTCCGGCGGCAGCATGGTGCGCAGCATATATTCAATTGCCGCGGCATGTTCGCGATTATCATTTCTCTGCATTGTTTATAATCTCCCCCGTCTCCGGATCTATCTCCAGCGCATCCGTCTCGAACAGGTTTTCGGCCGGAACGTCGTACATATCGGCTGCGATGCTGCTTTTTACCGCCCCGTCCTGCACGGCTGCGCGCACAAAGTCCGACTTGAGCGGCGCATACTTCAGCACGCGCTTGAGCACGGTCTTTTTCGCCATCTCCTCAAAGTTGGTTTTCCATGGGCTGAAACTGCTGCCGTATGCTTTGCTGTATTTGGCGGCGTGCTTGCGCACATCGTCCATGCTCATCACCTCAAAGCCGTAACCGCCGCTCTTGGTTTTGAATATGGCATAAACCTTCACAGCGTCTCCCCTCTCATGCTCTGCGATCTTATGCGTCAGTTTGGGGTTAAGGCCGTATTCGCATTCAAACTCATCGTTGGCGTAAACCACATGCGCCTGGATGACTTCCACCTCTCCCGAACGGTATGCAAGGTCGATAAGTCCCTTATAGCCAAGCTGGAACTGCGCTTCCAGCACGCCCTTATTCATGTATGGCAAAACATAGGCCTGCCCAAGCGGCGTATTGACCTCCAGCCCAAGCTGCGCGCTGGTCATCATTGCGCCCAGGAAGCTTGCCGGCGTGCAGCTGCCAAGCTTCGGGTTCACCGATATTGCCGAAAGCACTATCCGCGTGAAGCGCTCCGGCGTTATTACGCTCGGCAGGGCTTTGGCTATTTCGCCTTCCATGCTGCGGATATACTGCTGCATTGTTTTCTGTTCCGGGTTCCTCTTTGTCATTTGATTCTGGATAGTTGTTGCCATGGTGCTCATTCTCCTTTGTTCTCGCTCACCCTGAATATTCGGGCGGTTGTGGTTTTGTAATATGCCGATATGTCTATGTTCGGGTTATCCTGCGCAAAGCGTTTGCAGTCGAACGTGCTTCGGCTTTGCAGCTTCCATGTTACCCTGAAGCGGTCCCATTCGCCGCCGGTCATGTTCCCCATGTATGCCTTTATGCGGTTTGCCGCCTCCTCCCGCGCGGCCTCAAGCTCCTTGATCCGCGCCGAAACGGCCATGTATTGTTCAATGTCCCGCTTATGCGGATAAAGGTCGCACACGGCGTCGTCGCAGCCGCCTGCATATATGGTTTTAATCGTGTCTGTCGTGGCCTGTGAGCCGTCCGTATCGGGCGGAGTGTTATTCTTCACCCGCTGCCATAAATCGTTCTCAGCGTCCATCAGGGCGGCTATTTCGCCCTCGTCGCGCTCTATGGTGAAATGGCGGAACTCCCTGTTGCCTATAAGCACGGCCAGGTACCAGCGTGCCTTGCCCGTAACGGCAAGATAATGCACGCATTGCACATAGTAATTCGCAGGATACTCGCCGCCGCTGAACTTCTTCAGGTTCAGGCTGTCCGTGGTCTTTATTTCAAGCCCGGCGTCCTCCCCCACTATTTCGCGGTCAATGTTCGCTATTGCCCAGGGATAAAGGCTGTTCAGTATGCTTTGGTTGCAGCGGCGCACCTTTTTGCCGGTTGCCTGCTCAAACTTCTTGGCAACGAACTCCTCAAGATATGTGCCGACCTCCGTTGCAAGGTTGCCTGCAAAGCCGGCGGTCCTGCCCGTCTTTTCCGCCCAAAGGGAATACGCCGATGCATATGGGTTAAGCC
>CAVDFM010000038.1:3512-14753 GCA_963608365.1 bacterium
GGTTAAGCCCGACCACAGCCGCCGCGTCAGAGCCGCCTATGTAGCCGCTGCGCAGCTTTCTCCATTCCTCGCGGTTTGCGGTCTTTACCCGCGTTATGGCGGCCTCATTCGTCATCATCAACGTCCCTCCTGTATTCATCGTCAAGGCAACTGCGGCAAAGTATATCGCCGCCTATGCGGTAATAATAGCCGTCCTGTATGCGCTCCCCGCAGCTGTCGCACACCGGGCAGCGGTTAAGCTTACGCCGCTGCCGCGCGTCCTGCGCATACCACATATCCACCGCGTCAGCAATCATAGCCGCTCACCACCCTGCACATATGGCCGTTTGCATAGGCATACAGTAAAAGCCATGCTCCGGAAACCACCAACGCTGCCGCCGGAATAAGCGAATCCGAATCCGCTGCGCACATCGCTGCCATGAATACCGCTGCCGCCGTCCGCGTTATGGTGCGTATCAGCGGTTTGCGAATGCTGCCGTGCCTTTTCATTGCGTACTGTTCCTCCTTTGTGCTTGTCCGCCTTTGCGGCACGCCCCGCGGGGCGCAGCCGCCTGTTACTTCGCCTGTGCCTGCCCCGCCGTTTCGCCTTCGGCTTCGTTGTCCTCAGGATCGGGCGGAAGGGTTGCCTTCAGCTTAACGCCGTGTTCGCGGCCCCAAATGTCCGCCAGTACCTCCACGATGTACTGCCTTTGCTCTCTCGTCAGTTCCATTTTTCGTTCTCCTTTCCCGCGCAAGATGCACAGTTATGTTTATTTTTGTTTTTCGGTCAAAATCACCGCTGTATGGACAATTTAGCCATCTTCCAGCAGTTCCGTACCAATGGCGCTCAGGTCGCTTTCGCTATACGTTCGGCCGTAGCCGAAATCGCGCTGCCTGTTTGGCTTTGATGCCGCTGCGCCGCGGCTCTCCTCCATCCGTTCTGCGGCCTTCTTTGCGTCGGCCTCGGCCCACATGAGCAGGGTTGCATAGTGGCTGTCATACCGCTTCTTCGGGTTTGCTTTGAGATACTGTGACAGTCGCTCAATGCGCCTGTTCCAGTCCGCGCTGAAGCGTTCCTTCAGCTTCGCCAGCTCCTCATCCGTCAGCACAACGTTGGCAAATTCGCCATAAGTGCGCGCCGGTGGTGTTACGGCCCCTAAGGGGGGCATATCTCCGTAAGGAGATAGGGGGGTATTATCTTTGTCTTTGTCTTTGTCTTTGTCTTGATACGATTCGTTACGATTCGCTACGGTTCGTAGCGGTTCGTAACGCTTCGTAACGTTCTTCCTGTTCTGCTCGCAAATTCGCACATATGCTTCCTGCTGCTTGTCAATATTTCGCTTTGATGTCTTCCACAGCACCCTCTCGCTCCCGCTCAGGATCGGCTCCTCTCCGGT
Organism: bacterium; assembly: GCA_963608365.1. GTDB lineage: Bacteria > Bacillota > Clostridia > Christensenellales > CAG-138 > Phil1. Next base: position 4,889 of record CAVDFM010000038.1, read on the forward strand.
TCGTGCATATCTCAGCATTGCCCGCATCAATCGCCCAGCCTCCGCATCACTCAACTCCGCTATGTCTTCTTCAAAGTCAGTAAAGATTTTCAGCACTTTCATATTCGGTTGGTCCCTTTGCGTCAGAACTGCCGTTCGCCATTAGGCGCCCTGGTCACCAGGTGCGCCCAGCGAGTCGCCCAGTCACCAAACTCGTATAGCTCGCAGCGCTCCATATCCGGCCTGCGGATTTTAGACGTTTGGGTTTTGCTTCGCACCACCGTGCAGCAGTATCCGTTCCCGTCCATCTTGTAGCGGTCGAGCCATTTACACCCGTGGCAGTTCAGTTTCTCATTCACGGCTACGCTCCTTTCTGTTTTGCTGTATCCAATCCCACAGGGATTGGTCTAATTTATGCGGTTTTTTCGTCAACGTTCTCTCCATGCTTTTCATCAATCGCCCGCATACCAGCAGATACTAATGTACGAATCATCTCAGAGTTGTTTTTATCGTAAAACTTCTCTTTCTTAAAGCGATTCAGCTCGGATTCCATTTCTTCTGTCACTGCAAAAGTCATTCTTTTGAGTTCTGTTGCCATTGAGGTTTCCTCCCTTCCGTTCATCACTGATGAACTTCTGTATTTGCATTATAGTGTATCGGTGATACACTTGTCAAGCTTTTTTCTGCTCCCCTTGACATCGGTGATGAACCGGCGCATAATATGAACTAAAGGAGGTGCATATTATGCCAACTGAAAAACCGCGTTACTGTATCACCGTGGACGAGGATCTCTTAAAGAAAATCGACGATTTTAGGTTTGAAAATCGCTTCGTAAGTCGTTCGGCAGCAACCGTAGAACTTATTCGTCTTGGTATGAAGCAGCTTGAAAAGGAGAGCAACGACGCTTCCAAGGCAGAGGTATAAGGTCGTTTAAGGAGGAACTATACATGCCGTCAAACATGCCGCGCTACACTCTGCGCATTCCCCAAATCCTTTTGGACAAAATAGGCTACATTGCCGAAGAAAACGGCCGCTCCGCTAACAGAGAAATAGAATTTCTCATAAAGCAGCGCATTAAGGAATACGAGGCTGCGAACGGCGAGATTTCGCCCAGCGACATAGAACATAAAGAATAAATTGATTCAGCGAGACGCCTGCGGCCTTCGCTTCGCTATGCAATGCCGCATCCAGCTCCGCCGAAGTTCTTAGCGTTAGTCTCTTGGCATTCCGCGCAGAACGCTCAATCCTCTCCATTCCTTCCACCTTCCTTCATCTTCCATCGGGGCGGCCTTCACCGCCCCATGTTATCTTCAAGCAGCCGAACCATAATTTCTTATGCTTAATTTTGCTAACGTGCCGGCCGCTTCAAAGCCTGTTTAACTCATAATCTGCTTGCCGCCATCAGCAGCAACATCCACATTACCCACGCCCAGATAAGAGCAATAACTACCGCGTCCTCTTTCATGGCCTACGCTCCTTTCTGTTCGTTTGGAAAGTCATCCATATAATCTTTATCACCATTCGGTGATATTCTTGGTAAAAAAACAGCCAGGAAGCCTTTGCTATCAAGGTTTAACGCCCTCACCATAAGATCTACCTCATCTGTGTCAGGTTTATATTTTCCCGTTACTAAGCGGCATACTTTGTTCTGCGGCCAACCTATATGCTGAGCAAAGGCTTTCTGTGAGCCATAGTTAGCTATAATCTCGCCTTTCAGTTTTCCGAGGTTCATTTGCTTGCTCCTTTCCGGTTCCATCACCATTCGGTGATTGAATATTATCACCGTCCGGTGATATTGTCAATAGATTTTTGAATAAAATCATTGCAAATGGTGATATGGTATATTATACTGTACATGAGGTGATATACATGGATAAGATAAGCGATATCGGTTCCCGTATAAAAGAATACCGTACAATGGCAGACATTACCCTGCTTGATATTGAAAAACTTACCGGAGTGCGCGCCCAAACGCTTAACCGTTACGAACTCGGCCAGCGTACTCCCAAGATAGACGTAGCATTAGATATTGCTGATAAGCTTAAAATTAACCCATTGTGGCTATTGGGATATGATGTTGATATGGCTCCGATTGGCGCAAAGGAGGCTCTTATCGACCACATACTCTTTGGGGTATCTCAGCTAACGCCCCAGAATCAGGAGCGGCTTGCTGACTATCTAACATTGCTTCTACAATCTCAGCAATAACCATTAGCTTCTCTATTGGTAGTTGAGCAAGTTGCTCCCTCGTTATCAGTTTCTTCATCAGGTTACCCTCCTACGCATTTGCCGAACTTTTGTTCGGTGGTTGCATTGTAGCAAGAGCCTGGACGGCTGTCAACCACCAAAATTGGTAAAAAGCGGTTTCAGTACATATACATGTACCGATTTTTGCAAAGTTGCACAAATCGAGTTTTTGATTTCTTAATTTTGCACCCCTGTTACGAAATTTCGTAGCCATGTTACCAAACTTCGTAACAGGAGAACGGAGAATAAGCATGAAAGCAGCGTTATACATCAGAGTAAGCACAGAGGAGCAGGCCATACACGGCCTGTCCATAGCCGCGCAAACGGAAGCGCTGGACGAATGGGCAAAGGCCAACGGCGCAACCGTCGTTGATCACTATGTTGACGCGGGCATATCCGCCCGCAAATCGGCAGCCAAGCGGCCGGAGCTTCAGCGCCTGCTCAAAGACGTGCAGGCCGGACGGGTGGACATAATAGTGTTCACAAAGCTGGATAGATGGTTCCGCAACATAGCCGAGTATTATAAGGTGCAGGAAGTGCTGGATAAGCATAAGGTCAAATGGCGCGCCATACACGAAGACTACGAAACCGAAACCTCCGGCGGACAGTTCAAGGTGAACATAATGCTGAGCGTGGCCCAGAACGAGGCCGACAAAACCGGCGAACGCATAAAGGCCGTATTCGATGGCAAAAAGGCGCGCGGCGAGGTTTGCAGCGGATCCGTGCCGCCGGGCATACGGATAGAGAATAAACATTGTGTTGCGGATGAACCAATGGCCTCCGCCGTGCGGGATTTGTTCAGCCACTATATAGCCACGCAGTCACTTTACAAAACGCGCATCTATGCCGGCAGCAAGTATAACCTTTACAGGGATTCCAAAACGTTCCGCCGCATGCTGAGCAACGAGCGCTACAGGGGACTTGTTGTGGACGATGCAACGTTTGACCTGGCGCAAAGCATGCTGTCCGCACGCGCGCAGCGGCACTCCTGCAGCACCCTCGGCAACACATATCTTTTCCGCGGGCTTATGCGCTGCCCCGAATGCGGCTCCGCCATGAATGCCTGCGTGTGCAAAAACATATATTATTACCGCTGCTCCCTGTGCTTCGGCAACCGCAAGTGCAGCTATAATCTATATACCCGCGAAGATAAGGTGGAAGCCTTCCTGCTGGCGAACATAATGGCCAAATGCACGGAGTACAACGCGGAGATTGCCGGGCGCGAAAAGGAAGAAATAGACTATGCCGGCATACGCCGCAGAATGGCCAAGCTGAAGGACCTGTACCTATCCGACCTTATAGAGCGCGACGAGTACGAACACGACTACCGCGAGCTGCGCAAGATACTGGAAACGCCGCAAACGGCGCCCAAGCCCATAGACATTGCGCAGGTACGCTCCTCCCTCACCGACTACGACGAACTTACGCGGGACGGCCGCAAGGAGTTCTGGACGCGCACGATATCCGAAATTAGCCCGAGCGGCAGGGACTTTTTTAACATTACCGTCCGTAAACCATAATGGACATTGCCTGGTGGCATGCCTTACATGACGCTGTGCTACGTTCTCAAGTCCCATGGCCTTGTGCCTGGCGAGGATGTGGAGGTCATAGATAACATACAGTTCCCGCTGATGGGCGGCGCGTTTGAGGGCGGCACAGGGGACTACGTTACGCTGTTTGAACCCACGGCGAGCGAATTCGCTTCATCCGGCAGGGGGCATATAGTGGCAAACGTGGGGCTTGAAAGCGGCGAGGTGCCGTATACGACCATTATGATGAGCAGCAAGACAATTGCGGAGGAGCCGGAATTTGCGCTGAGCTTTGTGCGTGCGATATACCGCGCACAGCAATGGGTAAAGACCGCGTCCGACGAGGAAGTGGCCCGCGCCATGCAGCCGTTCTTCCCGGATTCTTCGATAGAAACGCTCTCCGCCGTGGCGAACAGCTACCGCGCAACGGATAGCTGGATGTACTCTCCTGCCATGAGCGAGGACGCGTTCACCCGCCTTCAGGACATAATCGAGGCCGCTGGCGAGCTGAGCGCAAGGGTGGAGTTCGGCAGTTTGGTAGACAATTCCTTTGCCGATAAGGTTATGGGCGAATAATAAGCCTTAGCAAATAAAAAAGCGGCATAGCCAGTCAGTTGGCCGTGCCGCTTTGGTTTTGTTTTATTAGCTCAGTTCAAACATGCCCATATAAAGCTGGTAATACTTACCCTGCTGCTTTATCAGCTCGTCATGGTTGCCGCGCTCTATTATTTCGCCGTGCTCCAGCACCATTATCGCGTCCGAATTGCGCACGGTGGAGAGCCTGTGCGCTATAACGAACACCGTGCGGTCCTTCATCAGGCTGTCCATGCCCTTCTCTATCAGCGATTCCGTGCGGGTGTCTATGCTGGAGGTTGCTTCATCCAATATCAGCACCGGGGGATCCGCCACCGCCGCGCGGGCTATTGCAATAAGCTGCCGCTGACCCTGGGAAAGGTTCGCGCCGTCCGCAGTAAGCACGGTATCGTAACCTTCGGGAAGGTGGGAAATGAAGTAATGCGCATTGGCAAGCTTTGCAGCGCTCACTATTTCCTCATCCGTTGCGTCAAGCCGGCCGTAACGTATATTCTCGCACACGGTGCCGGTGAAAAGATGCGTATCCTGCAGCACCATGCCCAGAGACCCGCGCAGCGACGCTTTCTTTATCTGCCTTATAGGTATGCCGTCGTATGTTATGCGCCCGCTCTGAATATCGTAGAAGCGGTTTATAAGGTTCGTTATGGTGGTCTTGCCCGCGCCGGTGGAGCCGACAAAGGCTATCTTCTGGCCCGGTTTTGCGTAAAGCGAAACGTTTTTCAGCACGTCCACCTTGCCGTCGTAGCTGAAGGTAACGTCCTCAAAGCGCACGTCCCCGCGCACGCGGATAAGCTCGCCCGTGGGCTTTTTCCAGGCCCAGGTTTCGGTGCGCTCACTGCATTCCTCCAGCTCGCCGTTTTCGTTCACGCGGGCGTTTACCATAACTATGTCGCCCTCGTCCTCTTCCGCTTTTTCGTCAAGCAGGGCGAATATCCTCTCCGCACCCGCAAGCGCGCTGAGCACGTTGTTCGCCTGCTGGCTTATTTCGGACACGGGCATGGAGAAGCTTCTGGTATACTGCAAAAACGCGCCCAGCGTGCCAATGTCTATTATTCCGGCAACGCCCAGCAGTCCGCCGCTGGCGGCGATTATTGCATAGGTAACATGGGACAGGTTGTTCATTATCGGCCCCATTATGCTGGCAAGCGTGCTTGCGGCGGCGGTGTTCTTCCTGAGCGTTTCGTTCAGCTCGTCAAAGCGGCTGTTCACGGCCTGCTCGTGGCAGAATACCTTTACCACCTTCTGCCCTTCTATCATTTCCTCAATATAGCCGTTCACCTTACCCACGCTGTCCTGCCGTGCCTTGAAGAAGCGGCCGGAGCGGCCGGCTATTGCCTTGGTGATAAGCATCATTATCACCAGCATCAGTATGGCTATGCCCGTAAGTATGGGGTTGAGCACTATCATCATCGTGAATACGCCCACTATTCTTACGGCGCTGCTTATAAAGTTCGGCAATGCCTGGCTTATCATTTCGCGCATAACATCGGTATCGTTGGTGTATGTGCTCATTATTTCGCCGTGCGTGCGTCTGTCAAAATAGCTTATGGGCAGCGTCTGCATCTTTGTGAACATCTCAAGGCGCAGCTTTGTGAGCGTGCCGGTGGATACGTTTATCATAAGGCGGTTATACATAAACGTGCCCAGTATGCCTATGGTGTACACGGCTGCCATAACGGCAAGCTGACCTATAAGGCCGGTAAAGTCGGGATCTTCATTGCCTATCCACGGTATTATATATTCATTTATGATCGGCCTGAGCATATATGTGCCGGCAATGTTTGCGGCAACGCTTGCAAGCAAACCTATCAGCACCAGCACAAGCTGCGCGCGGTACGGCTTAAAATACGTCAATATGCGCCTGAATGTGCCTTTTGCGTTCTTGGGCTTGGCAAAGCTCTGTTTCCTGGGTCCGGGCATTATTCTTCCACCCCCTTCTGCTGGGAATAATACACTTCGCGGTATATTTTGCTGCGCTGCATCAGTTCCGCGTGCGTACCAACGTCGTCTATCTTACCTTCGTTCATAATAACTATCCTGTCCGCATCCATAACGCTTGCAATGCGCTGGGCAATTATTATGGTGGTCGTGCTGCTAAGTTCTTCGCTCAGCGCCTTCCTTATTGCCGCATCCGTCGCGGTATCAACCGCGCTTGTGGAATCGTCCATTATTATTATTTTGGGCTTTGATATAAGCGCGCGGGCTATGCACAGCCTTTGCTTCTGCCCACCGGATACGTTCACGCCGCCCTGGCCAAGCTCCGTATCATAGCCATCGGGGAAGTTCTTTATGAACCCGTCCGCCGCGGCTGCGCGGCACGCTTCTTCAATTTCCGCATCGGTCGCGTCCGCGTTGCCCCATTTAAGGTTTTCCTTAATGGTGCCGGAGAACAGCACGTTCTTTTGCAGCACCATTGATACGCTGTGCCTAAGCGTTTGTATCTTATAATCCTTCACGTTGTGCCCCGCGACCTTGACTGCGCCGCTTGTCACGTCGTAAAGCCTTGGGATAAGCTGCACCAGCGTGCTCTTCGCGCTGCCCGTGCCGCCTATTATGCCTATCGTCTCGCCCGAAGCTATCTTCAAATTTATGTGTTCAAGGTTCGGGTTATCGGGGTTACCGTTATAGCTGAAGGATACGTCGTCAAACTCTATCGAGCCGTCCGCAACCGCAATGTCCTTGGCGTCGTTGTCGTTTATAGAGGGCCTCTCCGCGATCACTTCGCTTATTCTCGCCATGCTGGCCTTGCTCATAACAAGCATGACCATCATCATGGCAACCATCATAACGGCGCTGAGTACCTGCCCAATGTAGCTTATAAAGCTTATCAGGTCGCCGGACTGCAATCTGCCTTCAACTATCTGCACGCCGCCAAGGTAGCACACGGCTATCATGCAGATATACACCATGTACTGCGCCATGGGCATTGTTATGGTAAGCAGCTTTTCGGCCTTTACCTGATAATCCTTAACCTCGTTTGCGGAAAACGTGAAGCGTTCGTCCTCGTAATCCCCGCGCACGAATGCCTTGACCACGCGGATAGCCGTCAGGTTCTCCTGCACGCTTGCGTTCATGGCGTCGAACTTGGCAAGCATGGCCTTGAACCGCGGGAATGTTTTGCTCATCAGTACGCCTACAATTATCGCCAGTACCGGCAGTGCGAACAGGAACACCACCGCAAGGTCGGGGCTTATCCTTACCGCCATTACCGTTGCCGCAATCAGCATGAACGGCGCGCGGATGAACGTGCGCACAGCCATCATGTATGTGTTCTGAATTGTGTTCACGTCCGTGGTAAGGCGGGTTATAAGGCTGGCCGTTGAAAAATGGTCCACGTTTGCAAAGGAAAAACTCTGCACCCGTTCAAACAGCCCGCCGCGCAGGTTCTTCGCAAAACCCGCGCTCGATACGCTTGCAAACCTTGCGCTCAGCGCGCCAAAGCTTAGCGACGCCAGCGCCATAAGTATCATCATAATACCGCGCTGTATTATAAACGCGGTATCCTTGTTCTCTATACCGATGTTCACGATGTCCGCCATCATGTACGGTATGCTCACTTCCACCAGCACCTCGCCTATTATCGTAAGCGCGGCCAAAATGGACTTGAACCGGTAGCCCTTAGTGTAGGGCCAAATTGTCTTTATCATGCCTTTTCATCATCCTCCATCCTTCTCAATTCGTTCATCAGCTCGCTCAGCGGCTTACCCGCGCCTTCTTTATAAAGGTTCGCGGCCATGCGGGAATAAAGCTCCATCAGCTTTTCTTTCTCCTCGTCGCTTATTCCTTCAAACATTTCGCCGTCCAGCCGCTTGAACGCGGCCTTCACCTTTTTGTGGTTCTCCCTGCCCTTTTCAGTCAGCTCAAGCCGCGTGCAGCGCATGTCCTTCTCGTCCGCCGTTTTCACTATAAGCCCCGCGTTTTCCATGCGCCTTACGCTGCATGTTATGCTGGGCGGGCTGACTCCCAGCGATTCCGCCGCTTCCGCCTGCGTGCAGCGCGGGTGCGTTTCAATGTAATCAAGTATCGGCCCCTGCCCGCGGTGCGCATCGGTGCCGCGCAGCATTGTCTGTATGCGCATGCGGCGTATCAGCTCCAGCCTGTGCATGGCGTCCACAACGTTCCTGTCGTTCATACCTCGCTCTCCTTTCGACAAAAACTACATAAATCTCCAAGAAACATACGTATTCTTACAAAAAAGGTTAAATAACTAATAATTAACCAATTAATCGACATTAATATTTTACAAAATTGTCCCAATTTCTTATTTTTACCGCCAAAAAATGTGAAATTCTGCTAAATTCTTCCCCTATCGCCGCAGAAAATGCGGTGTTATGCTTTATACACGGAAAGCAAAATTTCCCACCGAATAGACATTATAGGAGGTCGCATATGACAAAATTTAAGGTATTGATGGCGGACAGCAACCCGCAGATGCTCAGCATGATGAAGGAATATTTCACCGCGCAGGAAAGCGTGAGCGTGTTCGACACCGTGACCGACGGCGTAAGCGCGCTGGAAGCGCTGCACAAGACCCGCTACGACGTGCTGATAACCGAGCTTATAATGCCGCGCGCGGATGGGTTTGAAATAATGGAGCGCATTGCGGCGGGGCTGGTGAGCGACGCGCCGGCGGTTATGGTGGTAAGCACCATGCGCAGCGAGGACATGGTGCGCCGCGCGTGCTCGCTGGGCGCAAAGTATTACATGGTCAAGCCTGCCGAGCCGGAGGCGATATACAAGCGCATGCTGGACATGGCAGACGAGCCGCAGGGCGCGTATTCGCAGCTGCTCATGCCCTCCCAGCAGCCCAAGACGCTGGATGAAAAGATAACCTCCGTGTTCCTTGTTATCGGCATTCCGGCGCACATAAAGGGCTATCATTATCTGCGCGAGGCCATACGCATGGTGTATTTCCAGCCAGAGCTTATAAACCGCATCACGAAGGAGCTTTACCCCGGCATAGCCAAGCGGTTTTCCACATCCGCGTCCAAGGTGGAGCGCGCCATACGCCACTCCATAGAGGTCGCCTGGACGCGCGGCAAGATAGAGAACATAAACCAGCTTTTCGGCTACAACATATATTCAAAGAACGACAAGCCCACCAACGGTGAGTTCATAGCCCTTGTGGCGGACAAGCTGATAATGGAAGACGCCCGCGGTAAGGAGCAGGACATCCGCCCGGCGATATAGGCATTGGTTTACCTCCCGATGGATCGCTCCCGTACACGTTCGTGCGGGGGCGGTTTTATGTATACGGCTGCATACGCTGCATAATATTAAGTATTATACCCGCATATGCAACCTCTACACACCCTTTATGCACACTCTCAGCCCCCTAAACAGCCCACCCTGTGGATAACTCTGTGGAAATTGTGGATAACTCCCGGCTGTATATACATAGTTTATTCATAATTTGGCGGTCGGAGTCGGTTTGGGGCGGATTTTCGCCAATCGGCTTCTCAGCTACATTTTTGCTTTTGTGTTGATATTGTAAACACGTCCTCGTATAATTATAC
>CAVDFM010000039.1:0-14452 GCA_963608365.1 bacterium
ATACGATATTGACACAGCCGAAGAAGAACTTATACGGCAGGCCAAGCAGATGCTTGAAGGGAAGTAAACGCACGGATGGAAGCGGAAAAGGATTACGGCATTGCCCGCTACGGCGCAAAGCTGAGCAGGGCCAAACTGCATATGCGCAAAATGGAGCTGGAGGTGCAGCTTTGCCTTTCGCGCCTGATAGACGCGAAGGAGGCCGCGGAGATAGCGGCCATTTTGGGGCAGAATGCGCCCGGGTGCAGCGTTTTATTGAGCGCGCAGTTTGAGAACGGCCTGCCTGCAAGCGAGCAGGAGGGCTTTCTTGACATGCTCAGGGTAAGCTGGGAGCACTTTTCGCCGCTTATGAAGCCCGTGCTCGGCTTTTCCCAATGGGAAAGGGGCGCGGAGGGCATTATAGCCGTGCGCATACCAAAGCGGCTTTACCTCAGCGCAAAAAGCTATAACGGCGCGAACATGCTGGAAAAGTTTATATACGATACCTATGGCGAAAGCATAGAGGTGATGCTGATAGGGGACGAGAGCATAGCGCTGACAATGCCCGAACGCAGGGAAGAACCGATAGTTATAAAGCGCGCCGCGCAGGGGGACACCCCGCCGTGGGAAGAAGCGTCGAAAAAGCAGGACAAGGCGGACAAGGCAGAGAAGAAGCCGTTCAGAAAGAAATTTGAAAACGCAGGGCCAAAGCCAAACGTGCCGCAGGAAAACATAATAATGGGGCGCGTTTTCGGCGCGCGCATAACCAAAATGAGCGAAGTTACGGAGGAATCCGAAACCGTAACGGTTCAGGGCAGCATAATAAGCATGGACGTGCGCGAAAGGAAAAACGGCGGCTTTATAGTGCAGTGCTACGTTACGGACCGCAGCAACACCCTGCCCATAAAGCTTTTCCCAAAAGCCGAGAATAAGGACATAATAGATAAACTTACCGAGATAAAGGACGGGGGAGACTGGGTAGTTGTGCACGGCAAATATCAGCGCGACGAATTCAGCGGCACATACTGCGTTTTTCCCGATTCGATATACAAGACAGATCCAGTAACGCGCAAGGATAAGGCAGAGCGCAAGAGAGTTGAGCTGCACCTGCATACCAAGATGAGCGCCATGGACGGCTTTATAGACGCGGGCGAGGCCGTGAAGACCGCTGCAAAATGGGGACACAAGGCCGTTGCAATAACGGACCACGGCGTGGTGCAGGCGTTCCCGGCGGCGGTGAACGCGGCGGGCAAGCTGAAGAAAAAAGGCGTTGACATAAAGGTCATAATGGGCGTGGAGGGCTACCTTCTGCCGGACTGCATATGGACAAGCCCGCGCGGCGAATACGCGGCGATAGAATTGACCCATTGCAACGGCGCATTGTGTGCCATAAGCGCCGTGCGCTTCAACGACAACGGCGAATGCAGCGAATTTTATACTCCGGTAAGCGTGGGCGTGCCTATGAGCGAGGAATTCCGCCGCCAGACCGGCATAAGCGAGGAGGACAGTGAAACAGCCCCGCTTTTGAAGGATGCCGTCAGCGCGCTGCTGCAGTTTGCAGACGGCGCCAAAATGGTAGTATGGGACAGGGAAGAATACTATGAACTGTATAAAGAGGCGAAAAAGCGCGGCGTAGACATGAATCAGCATGCCGCCGTGGCGATGGAGCTGACGCGATACCATTGCCGCGCCCCGCTGGACGATACTACTACCATAGAAGGCTGCATGGCGGCTATGGGCACAAGCCGCGCATCCATGCTGCCCATTGACGGCGCGCGCGCGCTGAAGGAACAGTTTTTGAAGATAATAGAGCGTTATGAGGCCATGGGTAAGGCGCGCATACCGCTTTTTGACTGCGTGCCGCATGAAAAGGTAAAGGGAAAGCGCAGCACATACCACATAATCATAATCGCAAAGAACATAGTGGGGCTGAAGAATCTTTATAAGCTGGTGTCCTATGCCCATATAGACTATCTCAAAGGCGTGCCGAGGATACCAAGGAGCCTGCTGGATTTTTACCGCGAAGGGCTTATAATCGGCTCCGCATGCGAAGCGGGGGAGCTTTTCCGCGCCGTGCTTGAAGAAAAGCCGCACGAGGAAATATGCGCCATTGCAAGGGAATACGACTACCTTGAAATACAGCCCATAGGCAACAACGCTTTCCTTACGCGCGAAGGCATAGTGAAGGACGATGACGGCCTGCGCGAACTTAACCGCAGAATAGTGCGGCTGGGCGAGGAACTGGGCATACCCGTGGCAGCCACGGGGGACGCGCACTTTATGGAGCCGGAGGATTCAATATTCCGCGCAATAGTTATGAGCGCGCGCGAATTTAAGGATGCGGAGCAGCAGGCGCCGCTGTATTTCCGCACAACGGACGATATGCTTGAAGAATTCAGCTACCTTGGCAGGGAAAAGGCCGAGGAAGTGGTCATAGACGTGCCGAACGCGATAGCGGACATGTGCGAAAGCATGAAGCCGTTTTTGAGCGAAAAAAGCACATATGCGCCCAAATTCCCCGGCGCTAACGAGGAACTGAGGAGCATGTGCGAAAACCGCGCACGGGAGATATACGGCGATGTCCTGCCCCCCGTTGTGCAGGCGCGGCTCGATAAGGAGCTTACATCCATAATAGGCAACGATTATGCGTCGCTGTATTTGAGCGCGCAAAGGCTGGTTTCAAAGTCCATGTCCGATGGATACCTTGTCGGCAGCCGCGGCAGCGTGGGTTCATCCTTCGTTGCTACAATGGCGGGAATAACGGAAGTAAATCCGCTGCAGCCGCACTATGTTTGCCCAAATTGCAAACACAGCGAATTTGACGTTGATCTTGATAAATATGCCTGCGGCGTGGACATGCCGGATAAGGACTGCCCCGTTTGCGGCACAAAGCTGAACAAGCTTGGCTATACGATACCGTTTGAGGTATTCCTTGGCTTTAAGGGTGACAAAACGCCGGATATTGACCTTAACTTCTCCGGCGATTATCAGCCCCATGCCCATGCGTATACGGAAGTTATGTACGGCAAGGGCCATGCCTTCCGCGCAGGCACGATATCCGGACTGAAGGACAAAACCGTATACGGCTACGTTAAGGGCTATTGCGAGCAATACGATGCTTTCTTTACCCGCGCGGAGACGGAAAGGCTTGTTGCGGGCTGCGAAGGCGTTAAGCGCACCACGGGGCAGCACCCCGGCGGCATAGTTATCGTGCCCGAAGGATACGAGATATTCGACTTTACGCCGATACAGTACCCTGCGGACAAAAAGGAAAAGAACACCGTTACCACGCATTTCGACTTCCATGCCATGGACGACAGGCTGGTCAAGCTGGACATACTCGGCCACGATGACCCGACCGTTTTGAGGATGCTTCAGGATATAACAGGTGTTGACCCCAAGGGGCTGCCGCTTGACGATAAGGAAACGATGAAGCTTTTTTCGTCCACGGAGCCGCTCGGCATAACGCTTGAGGAGCTTAACTGCGACGTGGGCAGCATTGCCCTGCCGGAGTTCGGCACAAATTTCGTGCGCCAGATGCTTATGGATACGCGGCCGACCACAATGGAGGAACTTGTAAGGATATCCGGCCTTTCACACGGCACGGGCGTGTGGCTGGGCAATGCGCAGGATTTGGTGCTTGGCGGCATAGCGACGCTTTCGCAGGTGGTCTGCACGCGAGACGATATTATGAACTACCTCATAAGCATAAAGATGGACCCTTCAAAGGCTTTCAAAATAATGGAAAGCGTGCGAAAGGGCCGCGGCCTTACGGAGGAAATGGAAGAAAACATGCGGGAAGTGAATACGCCGGAATGGTTCTTCTCCTCATGTAAAAAAATAGGATACATGTTCCCCCGCGCCCATGCGGCGGCGTATGTTATGATGGCGTTCAGGATAGCGTGGTACAAGGTGCATATGCCGGAAGCTTTCTATGCGGTTTACTTCTCCGTGCGCGCGGATGCGTTTGACGTATCCATGGCGCTGGGCGGGGAAGAAAGGGTGCTGCGCAACATAAAGGCGATACGCGACAAGGGCAACAAGGCCGAACAGAAGGAGCAGGATCTGCTGGTAATACTCGAAGTTGTGTATGAAATGAACCGGCGGGGAATAAAGCTATTGAATGTGGACATATATAAATCCGACGCAACAAAGTTTACCATCGAGAAGGATGGGCTCAGGCCGCCGTTCTCCGCCGTGGCGGGCGTAGGCGTAACGGCTGCGGAGGGAATAGGCGCGGCGGACAGGAGCGTCCCGTTCAATTCGATAGAGGACTTCCGCGCCCGCACGAAGGCGAACAGCGGCGTTGTGGATAAGCTGAGGGAGCTTGGCTGCTTCGATGGGCTTGCGGAAAGCAATCAGGTCAGCTTTTTCTGAGGAAAATAAGCAAAACTATTGCGCTTAGGCCATAAGCTGTGCTATAATGCTTGTGTTGGGCGGTTAATACCGCATTTGTTGGCTTTTTGAAGAGTGGGACGTTCCCGCTCTTTTGTTTTGATAAGGCAATGAATCGGCTCGCATGAGCCTTATATTTAAGGAGGTACGGTTGAAAACTACCGAAATAGTGGATTCCCTTGTGCGCGGGAAAATAGCCGAAATGGGCTACGAACTGGATGAAGTTGAATACGTTAAAGAATACGGCAACATGGTGCTTACGCTTTATATCGATTCCGAAAACGGCGTGACCATAGACGACTGCGAAAAGGTGAGCCGCGCAATAGACCCCATACTTGATGAAAACGACCCCATAGAGGAAGCGTATTACCTGAGCGTTTCCAGCATAGGCATAGACCGCCCGCTTAAAAAGGACAAGGATTTTGAAAGAAACATGGGCAAAAAGCTTCAGGTCAAGCTGTATGCCCCCATAAATAAGAAAAAAGAGCTCCTCGGCGTACTTACGGGCTACGATGAGGAGAACTTCACCATAAACGTTGAAAAAATGGGCGAAGTGACCATAAAACGCAAAGATGCGGCGCTTATAAGGCCGTGGATAGATTTTGAATAACACAGGGAGGATAAGTAATTAAGATGAAAGCCGATTTTATCGAAGCACTGAACGCTATCGAAAAAGAGCGCGGCATCAGCAAGGACATATTGATAGACGCATTCGAGTCCGCGCTGGTCGCGGCGTATAAGCGCAACTACAACACCACCGCCAACGTGCGCGCCGTTGTTGACCGCGACACGGGAGACGTGCAGATTTTCGCGTCCAAAACCGTTGTTGAACACGTTGAAAACCCTTACAGCGAAATTTCGCTTGAAGAGGCGCATAAGATAAACCCCTTGTTTGATATTGGCGACGTGCTGGAAGAAGAAGCCGACCCCAGCAAGTTCGGCCGCATAGCGGCGCAGACCGCCAAGCAGGTAGTGGTGCAGCGCATAAGGGAAGCCGAGCGCGGCGTTATATATGATGAATTTGCCGAAAAGGAAAACGAGATACTGACCGCCATAGTGCAGCGCGCCGAAAAGGCGGGCGTGTACGTTGAGCTTGGCAAAACGGACGGCCTGCTTTCCTATAACGAAACCATACCCGGCGAAGAATACAACAATAACGACCGCATAAAGGTTTACGTTCTTGAAGTAAGGAAGACCAATAAGGGTCCGCAGGTACTTGTTTCAAGGACGCATCCCGGCCTTGTGAAGCGGCTTTTCGAGCTGGAAGTTCCGGAAATAATGAGCGGCGTTGTGCAGATAAAGTCCATCGCGCGCGAAGCGGGCTTCCGCACCAAGGTTGCCGTGCATTCTACCGATCCTATGGTGGACGCCGTAGGCGCCTGCGTGGGCCAGAAGGGCATAAGGGTGGAGCGCATGGTGAACGAGCTGCACAATGAAAAGATAGACATAATAGAATGGGACAGCGACCCCGCCGTGTATATCGCAAAGGCGCTCAGCCCCGCGAAGGTTATAATGGTTTATATCAACGAAACCGAAAAGGCGGCGAAGGTAGTCGTGCCCGATCAGCAGCTTTCCCTTGCAATAGGCAAGGAAGGCCAGAACGCGCGCCTTGCGGCTAAGCTGACCGGCTGGAAGATAGACATAAAGAGCCAGAGCCAGGCCGAGGAGGAGCTGGACCGCATAGATCTTGACGGCATGAATGCCGACGAAGAACCGGAGGCATAATGGCCGCAAAGAAAACGCCCATGCGCATGTGCGTTGCGTGCAGGGAAATGAAACCCAAGCGCGAGCTTATACGCATAGTGCGCACGCCGGAAAACGAAATATGCGCCGATACCACCGGCCGCGCAGCCGGGCGCGGCGCGTATATATGCAAAAACCAAGCGTGCCTTGAAAAGGCGATAAAGATCCGCGCGCTTGAAAGGGCGCTGGATAAAAAGATAGACGAAGAAGTGTTCCAAAGGCTGCAAAAGGAGATAGGCGCGGGTGGTCAGGAGTAAATTGACGGCGTATATAGGCTTTGCGGCGCGCGCAAGGAAGCTGAAAAGCGGGGACTTTACCTGCGAAAAGCTGATGAAGCAGAAAAAGGTGCAGCTGATGCTTTTGGATAGCGGCGTAAGCGCGAACACAAGGGAAAAATACGAGGCGCTGTGCAGCGCGGCGGAAATAGACTGCCTGTACATAGATGATCTCGGGCGGCTGATAGGCAAGGATGCCCATAAGACGGCCGCGGTGACAGACCGGCACTTTGCCGGAATAATCCGGGAAGCCTACCAGGCTACGGAACAAGCAAACTAAAAGGGGTGGCAAGAATGGCAAAAGCAAAGGTAATGGATTCTGCCAGGGAGCTTGAAGCCCGGGCTAAACAGCTTTTCGAGCGGATAAAGGGCATGAATGCGGATATGAGTGCAACGCTTGAAGACATGCGCCAATACGAAGGCAAGCTGATAGAAAAAGAAAAAATAGCCGAGAAGGAGCGCGCGGAGGCGCTGAGGATAGAACGGCTCAGGGAATTGGCCAACAGCGCGGATACCGCGGCGTACCACAGCGGCGAGCCGGAAACCATAGAGCCGGATAAGCCGAAGGCCGAAGAAAAGAGCGAAGCGCCCGACGTAAAGAGCGCGGAGCCTGAGAAGGCGAGCGCGGAGCCCAAGGCGGAAGAAAAGAGCGAAAAGGCAGAGCCGAAGGCGGAAAGTGCTAAGGAAACGGCAAAGCCGGAACAGACCAAGGAAGAACCCAAGAAAGAAGAAAAGGCAAGCGAGGTAACAGCGCCCGTGCAGCAGAAGAACCAGGAAAAGCCCAGGCAGAGGGCAAACGACGCAACCAAGCCGCAGCAGGGCGGCTACCAGCAGCGCACCATACAGCAGGGCAGCCGCACGGATAAACCGCAGCAGCAGCGCACCGATAGGCCGCAGCAGCGAAACGACAGGCCTCAGCGGGACGGTTACCAGCCGCGCCAGGGGCAGGACGCAAGGCCCCCGCGCAGCGACGACCGCTTCGGCAAGCCGCAGCAGCGCAATGACAGGCCGCAGCAGGGCCAGCGGCGCGAACGCCCTATGCAGGCCGCAAGCGAGCTGATACAGCCCGCATCCGGCGGCCGCGAGCGCGGCTACGAGGCCAATAAGAAAGCGCCCGCCAAGGGGAACCGCGACGACGAGCGCAGAAAGAATAAAAAGACATTGTTAAAGGAGGCGGCGCCCTCAATGAACGCATGGGATGACGACGGCGGCTTCGGCGGAAGGAAGAAGAAGAGGCAGGCTGCGCCCGCGCCTAAGCCGGAACCGGTAAAGATAGAAAAGGCCGTTATAAACGGCGAAACAATAACCGTTAAGGAGCTTAGCGAAAAAATCGGCAAGCCAGCGGCGGAAATAATCAAAAAACTGTTCATTCTCGGCATAATGGCCACCATAAATCAGGAGATAGATTTCGATACCTGCTCGCTGATAGCATCGGATTATGACATTGAGCTTGAACAGAACATTGCAAAGACCTATGAGGACGTTCTGCTTGAAGGCGTGGACGAGGACGAGGATGAAAACCTTGTTGAGCGCCCGCCGGTAGTGACCATAATGGGCCACGTTGACCACGGCAAGACCAGCCTGCTCGACGCCATCCGCCACAGCAGCATTACCGAAGGCGAAGCCGGCGGCATAACGCAGCATATCGGCGCATATACCGTTACCTGCAACGGCAGGCAGATAACCTTTATCGATACCCCGGGTCACGAGGCGTTCACCGCCATGCGCGCCCGCGGGGCGCAGGTCACGGACATTGTAATACTGGTCGTTGCGGCGGACGACGGCATAATGCCGCAGACCGTTGAGGCCATAAACCATTCCAAGGCCGCAGGCGTGCCCATAATAGTTGCCATAAACAAAATGGATAAGCCCGCCGCCAATCCGGACAGGGTAAAGCAGCAGCTTACCGAATACGGCCTTGTAAGCGAAGAATGGGGCGGCGATACAATATGCGTTCCCGTTTCCGCCAAAACCAAGGACGGCTTGGATAATTTGCTTGAAATGGTACTGCTCCAGGCGGACGTGCTTGAGCTTAAGGCGAATCCCAACCGCATGGCTAAGGGCATAATAATAGAGGCCGAACTTGACAAGGGCCGCGGCCCGATAGCCACCGTGCTTGTGCAGAACGGCACGCTGAAGGTTGGCGATCCGATAGTTGCCGGCATGGCATACGGCCGCGTGCGCGCCATGATGGACGATAAGGGCAGGCGCGTTACCAAGGCCGGCCCCAGCACGCCTGTTGAGGTGCTTGGCTTTAACGAGGTGCCGAGCGCGGGCGATATGCTCAACGCTGCCGAAATAGATAAGCTCTCCCGCCAGGTTGCCGAAGAAAGGCGCGATAAGCTGAAGGCGGAGCAGCTCAAGAATACCCATAAGGTATCGCTGGACGATTTGTTCAACCAGATAGCCGAAGGCCAGATGAAGGATCTGAACATAATAATAAAGGCGGACGTTCAGGGCAGCGTGGAGGCCGTAAGGCAGGCGCTGGAGAAGCTTTCAAACGACGAAGTGCGCGTAAGGTGCATCCATGGCGCAGTCGGCGCTATAACCGACTCCGACGTTATATTTGCCTCCGCGTCCAACGCAATTGTTATCGGCTTCAACGTGCGCCCCAATACCAGCGCAAGGGCCTTGGCCGAAAAGGAAAACGTGGACATAAGGCTTTACCGCATAATCTATAATGCGATAGAGGATATCCAGAACGCCATGAAGGGCCTGTTCAAGCCCGTGTTCAAGGAAGTTGAGCTGGGCCGCATAAGCGTGAGGAACACGTTCAAGGTAAGCGGCGTGGGCACCATTGCCGGCGCATATGTGCAGGACGGCAAGGTGAGCCGCAATGCGCAGGTGCGCGTTGTGCGCGACGGCATAGTTGTGCATGAAGGCAAAATATCCTCGCTCAAGCGCTTCAAGGACGACGTTAAGGAAGTCGCCGCGGGCTACGAATGCGGCATAGGCATAGAAAACTTCAACGATATTCATGAGGGCGACACTATAGAAGCCTTCGTGATGGAAGAAGTAAAGCGCTGATAACGCGAAAAAGGAATAAACGGAAAGGAAAGCGGCCTTGCAGCCCACAAAGCGAAGGGGCCGCTTCTTAAAACAAAATGCCAAATATCAGATACGACAGGATAAACGAAGAGGTCAAAAAGACCATAAGCGAAATAGTGCGCGAAATGAAGGACCCGCGCATATCGCCCATGACCACCATATCTTCTGCCGAGGTTACAAACGACCAGAAAATAGCCAAGGTGAAGGTGAGCGTATATGACGAGGACGACGCCGTGCGCAAGGGTACCGTGGACGCACTTAACCGCGCGGCGGGCTTCATACGGCATGAGCTGGGCCAAAGGATGGAGCTGAGGGCGCTGCCGCAGCTCAAATTCACGCTGGATACATCGATAGAGTACAGCGCGCACATAGCCAAAATAATAGAAAGCCTGCACAGTCAGGATAAAAAGAGCGATGAATAACGCGCCCGTGAACCAACCGCTTGCGTCCATAGCGCGGCTGATAGAGGAAAACAACGACTTCACGCTTATAATGCACGTTTCGCCGGACGGGGACACGATAGGCTCCGCCTGCGCGTTAAGGCTTGCGTTCATGGCGCTTGGCAAGCGGGTGCAGGCCGTGTGCGACGGGGATGTTCCGCGCATATACCGCTTCCTTGAAGGGGCGGAGGATATTATCAAGCCGAACGATGCGCGCATAACAGGCGCGGCAATAGCCGTTGACTGCGCCGATGAAGGGCGCATGGGCGCGGCAGGCGAAATCTTTGCACAGGCAAAGCATACCGCGAACATAGACCACCACGTTACCAATACCATGTTTGCGCAGCATAACGCCGTTGAGGCGAACGCTGCCGCGGCGGCGGAGGTAGTGAAAAAGCTGATAGAGCAGCTGGACGTGGAATTCGGTGCGGATATTGCAACGTGCCTCTTTTGCGGCCTTGTTGCGGATACGGGAAACTTTGCCTATTCCAATACCACGCCGGATACGCTTTTTGCCGCGGGGGAGCTGTTGCAGCGCGGGGCGGACAATGCGCTGATAAACCGCGCGGTATACCGCTCTGCACCCGTATCAAAGCGCAGGATGCTTGGCCTTGGGCTGATAAAGGCAGAATATCTGCACGGCGGCAGGGTAGCAGTATGCAAGCTCACGCGGGAGGATTTTGACCGCTTTAATGCGCGGGACGAGGACTGCGAAGGCATAATAGACAACCTGAGGGACGTTGAAAACGTTGAAATAGCCATGCTTATGCGCGAAAAGGAGCCGAATGTATACAAGGTGAGCATGCGGGCGAAGGAATACGCCAACGTATGCGCCGTTGCTGAACGCTACGGCGGCGGAGGGCACAGGCTTGCAGCGGGCTGCACCGTGCGCGGAGAATTGGATGCGCTTGCCGCCGAGCTTACGGAGGCGCTTATACAGGCATTATAACCATAAACAGAGACACAGATGACAGAAGGTATCGTAAACATATTAAAGCCACCGGGAATGACGTCCAGCGACGCTGTGGCGGACGTTAGGCATATATTCAAAATAAAGCGCGTTGGCCACACCGGAACGCTCGATCCCGGTGCGGCGGGCGTGCTGCCCATATGCATAGGCCGGGCTACGCGGCTTTTTGATATACTAGTGGATAAGCAGAAGGAATACATTGCGGAGGTAACGTTCGGCGCGGCAACGGATACGCAGGACGCTTACGGCCGCATAGTTGAAACGGATGCAAGGATAATATCAAAGGATGAGCTTGCGGCCGTTTTGCCCTGCTTTATAGGCCAAATCGAGCAGACCGCGCCAATGTACAGCGCCGTCAGCATAGACGGCAAGCGGCTTTATCAGCTTGCGCGCGAAGGGGCGGACGCCGTTGAAATAAAGCGCAGCGCAACAATAGACAGTATTGAACTTATGGCGCAAAGCGGCGAAAACAGGTATCTTTTGCGCATAGTTTGCTCCCGCGGAACATATGTAAGGACGCTGTGTGCGGATATTGGCAAGCGGCTCGGTACATGCGCATACATGAGCTTTCTGCTGCGCACGCGCAGCGGGGAATTCACAATAGACGGCACCTACTCAATAGCCGAACTCAGGCAGATGAAGGAAGAGGGGCGGCTTGGCGACGCCGTGATAAGCATAGAGGATTCGCTAAACGGGCTGATAGACAAGCTTAGCCTTACCGGCCTTGACGAAAAGCAGGCGCGGCTGATACGCAACGGCGCAGAGATATTCCCCGGGGAATTAAAGGGCAGGGATGACAGCCGCCTTGTTATGCTGTATGCCGACGGCGAATTTTTAGGCATAGGCCAAACGGGCGAAGGCGGCAGCGTGCACATTAAAATAAACCTTACGGAGGCCGGCGCATGAAAAGAGCAATAGCGCTTGGCACGTTCGACGGGGTGCATATGGGCCACCGCGCAATAATAAACGCGGCGATTGACAAGGCCGCAAAGCTTGACATGGAGCCGATGATATACACTTTCACGGCTCACCCCATGGCGCTTTTCGGCAAGCAGCCGCCGCTGCTTATGACGCAGTCCGAACGCATGGCTGCGCTTGGCGGCATGGGCTGCGCGCTCAGCGCGGATGAATTCAGCGCCGAGTATGCCGCGACCGAGCCGGAGCAGTTCATAAAAATGCTTATTGAGCGGTTCGATATGGGCTGCGCAGTTGCCGGATTCAATTATACGTTTGGCAGGCGCGGCGAAGGCAGCGTGGAGCTTATCAAAAAGCTGGGCGAAAAATACGGCTTCACGGTGGAAATAGTGCCGCCGGTAATGTATAAAGGGGAGGCCGTGTCCAGCACGCGCATACGCGCCTGCCTTGAAGCGGGCCGCGTGAAGGACGCGGGGGAGATGCTGGGCGCGCCGTATTCAATGACGGGGCCTGTGATACGCAACCGCGGCATAGGGCGCACGCTTGATTACCCAACGGCGAATATATCGGGCTGGGAGGATAGGGCCGTGCCTATGGCAGGCGTGTACGCAACGCTGGCCGTGCTTGGCGATTCGGAGTATCCTGCCGTAACCAATATAGGCCGCAACCCGACCGTGAACGGCGAGCATACCACCATAGAGACCCACATGCTGGGCTTTGACGCGGACATATACGGCCAAACGCTGAAGGTGGAGTTTATCGAGCGCATACGCGGGGAAATACGCTTTCCGGACGTGCATACGCTGGCCACGCAAATGAAGGCGGACGGCGAAAAAGCCCGCGATATATTAAAAAATAGTTGATATGCCGTTTACATGCGGCGGCAAATATGGTATACTGCTTTAGTCAGAACCGGCGGCTGTGTTTAGCGACGACTCCGACGCTTTACTCGGCGCTGGGCGATATAATTATTAGGAGGAAAAAACAATGGCAACCAAACAGGAAATCATCGCGAAGTTCCAAATTCATGAGGGCGACACCGGCTCACCCGAGGTACAGATTGCTCTGCTTACCGACCGCATCAACCACCTTAACGAGCATCTTAAGGAGCACAAGAAGGACCACCACTCCCGTCGCGGCCTTCTGAAGATGGTTGGTCAGCGCCGCGGCCTGCTCAACTACCTCAAGGAAACCGATATAGAGCGTTACCGCACCATACTTGCCGAGCTGAACCTGAGAAAGTAAGTTTTGCAAAGACGCTTAGGAGGTTTATGATATGGGAACTCTACACATAATTCTTAACATAGTGCTGATACTCGCCTCCGCCGCGCTTGTGGTTTCGGTACTGATGCAAAAGACCAAGAGCAGCGGCCTTGGCAGCGCATTCGGCAGCGACACCGCCTCCTTCAACACCGCCCGCAATAAGGCGGCCAGCAAGGAAGCCAAGCTGCAGAAAATCACGCTTATACTGGGCATTGTTATCGCCGTGCTTACCATAGCGATGATGTTCGTAAAATAAGCATCGATCTTAATGCAACGGGGACGCGTCATGTTAGCGCGTTCCCTTTTTCAAACCATATATAAAGGGGGTGCCGAAGCATGCCTATAACCAAGGGCACAAGGCAGGTGGCGGAAAACCGCCGCGCCAGGCACGATTATTTTATAGAGGATACATATGAATGCGGCATAGCCTTGGTAGGGACCGAGGTTAAAAGCGTGCGCGCGGGCAAGGTGAACCTGAAGGACAGCTATGCCCAGGTGAAGAACGGCGAAATGCTGCTGGTGGGTATGCATATAAGCCCGTATGACCAGGGCAACATATTCAATAAAGACCCGTTCCGCACGCGAAAGCTGCTGCTGCACAAGCGGGAAATACGAAAGCTCAATTCCCTTTCCCAAACGGACGGATACAGCCTTATCCCCACCCGCCTTTATATACGCGACGGGCTGGTGAAGGTTGAGCTTGCCGTGGCAAAGGGCAAAAAGCTTTACGACAAGCGGCATACCATGGCCGAGCGGGATGCCAAGCGTGACATGGACCGCCGCATGAAAAGCGTTGATTGACGCGAAAAAATATAGTATAATATAATCCCCTGAAAGAAGGGGATATCACTTATCATGGGGCCGTAAATGGTTTCGACGGGGATCACGGGGGCCGGATAAGCGAGCCGAAGCCCCGCGCTTCGTAAAAAGCGGGAAAATTAAAAATTAACTGACGAAGCTAATTTTGTACCCGTCGCTGCGTAAGCAGTGACCGTCCGCCCTTAGGTTCCCACGCCTAAGGATACGGGCGTCATCAATGTGGGGAACCAACCTGCGTAAGCTTTGCCGCAGGCGGGATATATGAAGCTACCGCAAGCGCCGACCCTGCCGCCGGGGGCTCCGCCGAGGGAATTGCAAATCAGCGGCTACGCTCGTAGAAAGTCTTGCTGAAGGGTTTTCGGACAGGAGTTCGACTCTCCTCGGCTCCACCACACTTGATAAATCCGAACTTAATCCCGATAGGGAATGGGTTCGGATTTATTTTTATACTAAGAAGTTGCTATGCGGAGCCTTTGCAGGTTCACCATGAAATATTGTGCTACGAGGGCAAAAGCCCCACCTGGCGGATGTGCTCGGTCACAGCTCCATAGAGACCACGCGCATATACGTTGCCGCAAGCAGTAAACAGCATGAACGCACGCTTG
>CAVDFM010000040.1:0-7701 GCA_963608365.1 bacterium
GCCTATGGCCATTATTTCAAATTCGCTCACTCCGTCGGGAGTCTGAATTTCAACAAGCTCGCCCACATTGTGGCCAAGCAGGGTCTTGCCGACGGGGGATTCGTTGGAAATGCGGTTTTCGTAGGGGTTGGCCTCCGCGCTGCCGACTATCTGGAAGGAACGCTCCTCGCCGCCGGCGGACAGCATTTTTACCGTAACGTTTGAACCAACGTCAACAACGTTTGTGTTCAGCGTGTCCTCGTCTATGAGCACCACGTTCTTGAGCATGGCCTCTATTTCAACTATTTCGTATTCTATGCGCGCCTGCTCAATTTTGGCCGCGTCATATTCGGCGTTTTCACTCAGGTCGCCGAAGGCCCTCGCCGTTTTTATCTGCTCCGCAATTTCGGTGCGCGCTGTGGTTTTCAGGTACTCCAATCTTTTCTCATACTTTTCCACGCCTTCGGCGGTAAGCCTTACTTCAGCCATGTTCATTCTCCTTCGTTAAGCCGCGTTTATGCGGCATTATTTTTTCATATTTTTATATGGAAGCGCGGCGAAATGACGCTATGCTCCCATATTGATGTAATTATATTTTAGCCTGTTTCGCTTGTCAAGGCGCGGCGGGAATATATTACTGTTCGCCCGCCAGTTCGCGCACGTAGTCAAGTGCGGCCCAAAGCTGCGCGTCCTGCTCCTGGTCAAGCTGATCTATGGGCGTGCCCTTCATCTCCTCCGGCAGGTCAACCTCAATGTCCGGCGTAACGCCCGTGCCGTTTATGCTTTCGCCGCTGGGCGTGTAATACGCGCTTACGGTCATTTTGAGCCATGCGCCGTTTGAACTGATGCGCTTTGTGTTCTGCACAACGCCCTTGCCGAATGTTGTCATGCCCACTATTACGCCGGCTTCATTGTCCTGCACGGCGGCGGCAAGTATCTCGCTTGCGCTGGCGCTGTTTTCGTTCACTATTATTGCCACAGGAACGCTTACGCCCTTTTTGCCGGAGGTGTAGGTTTCTTCGCCGCCTTTGCCGTCGCGCACGGTAACTATCGTGCATTCGCCAAGCAGCGTGTCCGCAATGCTTACAACGTCCTTCAGCAGCCCGCCCGGGTTGTTCCTAAGGTCTATTACAAGGCTTGTCATGTTCCTGTCGGTCAGGTCCTTTACGGCTTCGCGGAATTCCTCCGCGCAGTTGCCGCTGAACATGCTTATGCGTATGTATCCTGTGTGGTGATTATATAGGAAGTGCTCAACGTGCTTCACGTTTATGCGCGCGGATGTGAGCTCAACCGTAAAATCGTCCTCGCCTTCGCGGTGAATTGTAAGCTTTGTGCTTTCATCTCCGCTTTTTACAACCAGCGTGCTCAGTTCTTCAAGCTCCATGTTGGCCGTGGGCGTGCCGTCAACGGCGGTAACAATGTCTCCTGCTTTAAGCCCCGCTTCGCTTGCGGGCGTGTCCTCATATACGTCCAGTATCTCCGCGCCCTGCTCCGTGGGCTGGCCCAGCAGCACGCCTATGCCGTCGTATGAGCCGCTTATGCTGGTAAGATACTTTTGATATTCCTCATCCGTGAAATACTGGGCATATGGGTCGTTAAGCTCGCTCACCATGCCGCGTGCCGCCGCGCGTATGAGCGCATCGCGCGAGGGGGCGTCGTAATAATAATCGCTCTGTATGTCGCCTATTATTTCATCAAGCGCCAGTATGTCCGTAAGGGCGGCGTATTCATCGGTTGAAAGCATCACCGCGTCCTTTCGGTTTTGATTATATAGCTGCATGGTAACGCCAGCGGATATGAGCGCCGCTATTATTATGGCGCCCGTAAAATACAGCGCCGTTCTGAGCTTTGGCTTCATGCATGACCTCCTTGGAGAAAATTATTATGCAACATTCTACCAAACTTAGCCTTATGCGTCAAATGAACGAATTATGTTCGGCAGAAGTAGACGCTTTTCGCGCGGCATCTTTTACACAATGAACATATCTGCTATAATAAATCGGAACAAGTTAAGGAGGGCATTTGCCATGGCAGAATATATTATGGCGCTGGATGCGGGCACAACGTCCAACCGCTGCATATTGTTTGACCGCTATGCGCGCGTGTGCGCCGCGGCGCAGAAGGAGTTTACGCAAATATACCCCAAAAGCGGCTACGTTGAGCACAATGCCAACGAAATATGGGCCACGCAGCTGAGCGTTGCGGTGGAAGCGATGCAGAAGCTCGGCATAGGGGCGGAGGATATAGCGGCCATAGGCATAACCAACCAGCGCGAAACAACAATAGTATGGGACAGGCAAACGGGGGAGCCGGTATATAACGCGATAGTGTGGCAATGCCGCCGCACGAGCAAATTCTGCGACGAATTGAAGGCGCGCGGCCTTGCTGAAACGATACGGCAAAAGACCGGCCTTGTTATAGACGCATATTTTTCGGCCACGAAGCTGAAATGGATACTGGATAACGTATCCGGCGCGCGGGAGAAGGCGGAGCGCGGGGAGCTGTGCTTCGGCACGGTGGACACATGGCTCATGTGGAAGCTTTCCGGCGGCAGGATATTTGCAACGGATTATTCCAACGCGTCCCGCACGATGCTTTTTAACATAAATACGCTCAAATGGGACGAAGATATATTGAAGGAGCTTGATATCCCCGCGTGCATGCTGCCGGAGGTGAAGCCCTCAAGCGGGATATTCGGCCATGCGGACGCAAAGTTTTTGGGCGGTGAGATACCAATTGCGGGCGTTGCGGGGGATCAGCAGTCGGCATTGTTCGGGCAGACCTGCTTTGAAGCGGGGGAGGCGAAGAACACATACGGCACGGGCTGCTTCCTTTTGATGAATACGGGCGAAAAGCCGGTGTTTTCAAATAACGGCCTTGTTACCACCGTTGCGTGGGGCAGAAACGGAAAGGTGAATTACGCCCTTGAGGGCAGCATATTCGTTGCGGGCGCGGCGATACAGTGGCTAAGGGACGAGATGAAGCTGATAGAAAGCGCGGCGGATTCGGAATACATGGCGCAGAAGGTGCGCGATACCAACGGCTGCTATGTCGTTCCCGCGTTCACGGGGCTTGGCGCGCCGCATTGGGACCAGTACGCCCGCGGTACGATAGTGGGCCTCACCCGTGGCTGCAATAAATACCACATTATCCGCGCCACGCTTGACAGCATATGCTATCAGGTGAACGATGTGCTTGCCGCCATGCAGGCGGATTCGGGCATTCCGCTCAACACATTGCGCGTGGACGGCGGGGCAAGCGCGAATAATTACCTTATGCAGACCCAGGCGGACATTATAAACGCGCCGGTCGAACGGCCGCGCTGCGTTGAAACAACGGCAATGGGCGCGGCGTTCCTGGCGGGGCTTGCGGTAAAATACTGGGCCGATACGGAAGAAATAAAGCACAGCCGCGAAACGGAGCGCGAGTTCTATCCGGCGATAAGCGAAGCGGAGCGCGGCGCAAGAATAGCGGGCTGGAACCGCGCGGTAAAGTGCGCCTACGGCTGGGCGAAGGAGGATGAATAACGGGATGAATAAGCAATACGATGTTGTTATAATAGGCGCGGGCGTTACGGGCTGCGCCGCGGCAAGATATCTGAGCCGCTATAAAGTGCGTGCGGCGGTGATAGAGCGGGCGGAGGACGTTTGCGCGGCGGGCGCGAGCAAGGCCAACAGCGCAATAGTACACGCCGGATTCGACGCGAAGGCGGGCAGTCTTATGGCGAAGCTGAACGTTGAGGGCAGCCGCATTATGCCAAAGCTTGCAAAGGAGCTTGATTTCAGCTATGTGAACAACGGCAGCCTTGTTGTATGCATGGACGAAGCCGATTATGATAAGCTGGAGCAGCTTTATCAAAACGGGCTTAAAAACGGCGTGGAAGGGCTTGAAATAGTGCGCGGGGAAAGGCTGAAGGAATTGGAACCCGCCGTGCGGAAGGAAGCCTATGCCGCGCTGTGGGCGCCCACGGGGGCGATAGTTTGTCCGTTTGGGCTTACGATAGCCCTTGCCGAAAACGCGGCGGCGAACGGAGTTGAGTTCATATTCAATACCGCTGTTACCGCGCTGAGGCATGAGCAGGGGGCATGGAGCGTGCAGACGGATAAGGGGCTTATACGCGCGGGCGCAGTCATAAACGCGGCGGGAACATATGCGGACGTGCTGCACAACATGGTAAGCGCAA
Source organism: bacterium (assembly GCA_963608365.1). Taxonomy (GTDB): domain Bacteria; phylum Bacillota; class Clostridia; order Christensenellales; family CAG-138; genus Phil1. The sequence goes on from CAVDFM010000040.1 coordinate 4,163, forward strand.
AAAAGATACACATAACCCCGCGAAAGGGCGAATATATGCTGCTGGATCATGCGGCGGGCGATTTTGTTAAGCGCACCGTATTCCAGCTGCCTACAAAGCTGGGCAAGGGCGTGCTTGTAAGCCCCACGGTGCACGGGAACATAATAGTTGGCCCCACGGCGGAGGATATATTCGACCGCGACGGCGTGAATACAACGCAGGCTGGGCTTGACGCGGTGCGGCAGAAGGCCGGCCTGGCGGTTGAAGGATTGCCGCTCAAGCAGGTGATAACCAGCTTTGCGGGCCTTCGCGCGCACGAGGACGGGCATGAATTCATAATAGGCAAGGCCGAAGGGGCGGAGAATTTCTTTGACTGCGCGGGCATTGAATCCCCCGGGCTTTCAAGCGCGCCGGCGGTGGGTAAAATGATATCCGATATCGTGGCGGAAGAATTGAAGCTTGAGAAGAACAATGCGTTCATACCCACGCGCAAGGGCATAACGGAACTGAAAAAGCTGAGCATGGACGAGCAGAACGCACTCATAAGGCAAAACAGCGCATACGGGCGCATAGTCTGCCGCTGCGAAAGCATAACCGAAGGCGAGATCGTGGACGCGATACGCCGTCCCGTGGGCGCAAAAAGCCTTGACGGGGTCAAACGGCGCGTGCGTGCTGGCATGGGCCGATGCCAGGGCGGATTTTGCAGCACAAGGGTGATGGAGATACTGGCGCGGGAGCTGAAGGTGAGCCTTGCGGACATAACGAAAAGCGGCGGAGAGGCGAAGCTTATAACCGGCCTTGCCAAGCAGGAGGCGGAAAAGTATGAAACAATATGATATTGCAATAATAGGCGCGGGCCCCGCGGGGCTTGCCGCGGCGGCTGCCGCATACGACGCGGGCGCGAAGAATATTATTATAATAGAAAGGGAGGACGCGCCCGGCGGCATACTGAACCAATGCATACACGCGGGATTCGGCCTGCATACGTTTAACGAGGAGCTGACAGGCCCCGAATACGCTGCGCGCTTCATTGCGCGGGTTAAGGAGCGGGGCATAGACATGCTGCTTTCCACAATGGTGCTGAGCATTGCGCGGGACAAGACCATAACCGCCATGAACCGCACGGACGGCGTTTTCACCATTCAGCCCAAAGCCATAGTGCTCTGCATGGGCTGCCGCGAAAGGAGCCGCGGCGCGCTGAACATACCCGGCTTCCGTCCGGCGGGCATATACTCCGCAGGAACGGCGCAGAAGCTTGTGAACATAATGGGATACATGCCCGGGCGCGAGGTAGTGATACTGGGCAGCGGGGACATTGGCCTTATAATGGCGCGCAGGATGACGCTTGAAGGCGCGCACGTTAAGCTTGTTGCGGAGCTGATGCCGTATTCGGGCGGGCTGAAGAGAAACATTGTGCAGTGCCTTGACGATTTCGGCATACCGCTGAAACTCAGCCACACGGTCGTGGACATACACGGGCGCGAAAGGGTGGAAGGCGTTACGATAGCCGAAGTTGGCGCAGATCTGAAGCCCATAGCGGGTACCGAAGAATACTATCCTTGCGACACGCTGCTTTTATCCTGCGGGCTGATACCGGAAAACGAGCTTTCCCGCGGAATGGGCGTGGAGATACATCCCGTTACCGGCGGGCCGATGGTGAACGAATCGCTTGAAACGGGCATAGAAGGCGTGTTCAGCGCGGGCAATGCGCTGCATGTACACGACCTGGTGGACTATGTAAGTGAAGAGGCTGCCACGGCCGGGCGCAACGCCGCGCAATTCGCCCTTGCAGGGAATGCAAATGAAGCATGCACGCAAAGAATATGCATAGAGCTCTCCGGCGGCATACGCTATGCCGTTCCTTCCGCCATTGCGCCGGACAGGATACATAGTAGTCTGACAATACGCATGCGCGTGGGAAGCGTTATGAAAAATAAACGACTGAATGTAATTATTAACGGGGAGAAAATAATTAGCCGCCCGCGCCCCGTAATGACCCCTGGAGAGATGGAACAGGTGGTCATAATGAAGGATATGCTTGATAAGTATGCAAAAGTAGAAAGCATACTTATAACCACGGAGGATATGTGAAATGGAGAAAAAAACGCTTACCTGCATATGCTGCCCGATAGGCTGCACGATAGAGGCCGAGCTTGAAGGCAACCATGTTTTAAGCGTGCGCGGCAACTCCTGCCCAAGGGGAGAAAAGTACGCAAAAACGGAACTTTCAAACCCCGTGCGCACGCTGACCAGCACCGTCAGGCTTACGGGGAGCGCAACGGGCGCGGCCGTTGTTCCGGTGCGTTCGGCGCGGGAAATACCCAAGGGCAAAATGCTTGACTGCATGAAGGAACTGAGCCGCGTGAGCGTATCCGCGCCCGTACATATAGGCGATACGGCGCTTAAAAACGCGGCGGGAACGGGCGTGGACATAGTTATTACGCGGGATATGCAGTAAGTAAATTATAAACGTTCGGGGCGGCATACTTTGCCGCCCCGAAGCATTATATATAATCCCAAGTTATGAACATATTGTTTGACATTGGAGCCATATTCTTTTATAGTATAACCAATATCAGCGCAAGATCGTGCGCACAGTTGTCTCAGAAAACCAAATAATAAGGAGGAGTACAATGAAAAAGCTGCTTGCTATTCTGTTGACCGCATGCTTCATGCTTGGCGTATTCGCCGCATGCACAAACGGTAACACGCCTGCCAACACCAATGAGCCGGCGAGCAACAACAATGACAACCCCGGACAGACCCAGACCAATACCCCGGTGTCTGAAGGTCTTGACCTGAGCGTGAGCAAAGAACCCATCAAGGATTGGGTAACCTACCTCACCCTGGCTAACGAAATGGAGACTTTCAACATTCTCTATAGCCAGAACAACAAGGAACTGCGTGTTCTGACCAGCTGCTTCGACGGCCTGCTGTCCAACGACAACCACGGCAACCTCGTTCCCGCCATCGCGGAGAGCTGGGGCACCGAAGACGGCGGCAAGACCTGGACCTTCAACCTCCGCAAGGGCGTTCAGTGGGTAAACATGAACGGCGAAGCCATGCAGGAAGTTAAGGCCGAGGACTGGCTGGTTGGTCTTGAATGGGTGCTGAACTTCTACAAGAACGAAGCTGCCAACACCTCCATGCCTACCGAAATGATCGAAGGCGCCGCTGACTACTACAACTATGTAGCCGGCTATCAGGATCTTGAAATCCCCGCGGACGCCGATGACGCGACCAAGGAAAAGCTGACCAAGAAGTATGAAAGCGACAAGGCCGAATTCGAAGCCATCTGCGAAAAGTACGGCCTCGATCCCGTCCGTCTGACCGACGAAGAAGCCAAGAGCATGGATCTGACCGTATTCAAGAAGATGGTCGGCATCGAAGCTCCCGATGACTACACCCTGATTTATCACTGCGTAGCCGAGCTGCCCTACTTCGCCACCGTTGCCACTTACAACTGCCTCTATCCCGCGCCTCAGGCCCTGATAGATGAGCTGGGCGTTGATGGTTTCTATGCCTGCACCAACGAAAACATGTGGTACAATGGCTGCTAC
>CAVDFM010000040.1:7787-14360 GCA_963608365.1 bacterium
CCCCCTGTACTGGGATACCGACTGCACCCTGTTCGATACCGTCACCTATAAGATGGTCGAATCCGGCGACGTTGCGTTCCAGATGTTCCAGGCCGGCGAGCTTGATTACATCGAGCTGACCGAATCCAACCTGCGCACCATCTACAACAGCGAGTCCAACGAGTTCCATGATTACATCGTTGAAGCCCGCCCCACCAAGTATTCCTATCAGCTGCATCTTTGCTGGGATAAGCGCGACGAGAACGGCGATCCCGACGTGAACTGGAATACCGCCATTGCTAACGAGAACTTCCGTCTGGCTTGGTACTATGGCCTCGATGCCACCGCTTACCTTGCCCGCACGAACTTCATCTATCCGCAGCACTGCGCCAACTACTGCTACACCATGTCCAACCTCATCTCCTTCTCCGACGGTACCGAATATACCGAGCGCGTTATGGAGAAGCTGGGCATCAGCCCCGATGGCGAGAACTACGCCCGCGTAGACGCCGCTAAGGCTGCCGACTACAAGGCCAAGGCCATGGAAGAGCTCGCCGCTCAGGGCGTGACCTTCCCCGTGGTTGTTGACTATTACATCCAGGGTTCCAGCCAGACCGCTCTGGACACCGCGAACGTTCTCAAGCAGATGTTCTCTGACTGCCTGGGCGATGATTTCGTGACCCTGAACATCAAGACTTACATTTCCTCCATTGCCAAGGAAGTCCGTAATCCTCAGCTCGCCTCCTTCTACATCAATGGTTGGGGCGCTGACTACGGCGATCCTCAGAACTACCTGGGCCAGGAAACCTACGGCATGGACAACGCTTACTACAGCGTATCCTACTCCAAGACTGCCGGCATCACCGACGAAAACCTGATTGCCGTTTATGAGGAGTTCACCAATATGGTCAACGCGGCCAACGCCATCGTAGACGATATGGATGCCCGTTACGAAGCCTATGCTGATGCTGAAAAGTACATGCTCGACCATGCGCTCGTAATCCCCTGGTACAAGAACGTTCTGTGGCAGGTAACCCATGTCAACGACTATTCCAAGATCTATGCTCCTTACGGCATACAGTCCGAGAAGTTCAAGAACTGGGAAACCTCTGTTGACGCTTACACCACCGAGGACTATGCAAAGCTGGCCGAAGCTTATGCCGCCGGCGCTGCCAAATAAGGTTAAAGGTAAGTAAGATTAAATGTTTAAGTATACCATAAAAAGAGTACTTCAGTCCCTCGGGACCGTGCTCATCGTGGTATCTATCGTGTCATTGCTGCTCAGCCTGATGCCGACTGATTATTACTTCACTGAGGAACAGCTTATAAAGCTGACCGATAAGCAGAAGGAAGATCAGTTGGCAGCAGCTGGGCTGCTGGACAGCCCAATCGTACAATTATTCCGCTTCCTCGAAAATGTAATTCTTAAATTCGATCTTGGAACCTCGCGCAGAATACAGGCCGGCGTGCCTGTAATTAAGGTAATAGGAGACAAGTTCGCTATCTCAATGAGATTGGGCTGTATCGCTTTGGTCATTTCGCTGATACTTGGCGTGCCTATGGGCATACTTCAGGCAAGACATAAGGACCATCTGTTCGATCATATCGGCGCCGCATATACGATATTCGTAAACGCAGTACCGCGTTTGGTATCATATTCGCTGGTGCTGGTAATCGGCGTAAAACTTTTCGGTTTGCCTACCATGTATTCCACGCGACATGCCGCGCGTTCCAGCATATTGCCGATAATATGCCTTGCGATGGGTTCTACTGCAAGCTACGCGCTGTGGATGCGCCGTTATATGGTTGACGAGCTTACAAAGGATTATATAAAGCTCGCCCGTATAAAGGGCCTTTCCACCCGTCAAATAATGTTTAAGCATGTTCTCAGGAACGCGTTCGTGCCTATGGTACAGAATCTGCCCACTTCCTTCATGCTTACTATCGGCGGCTCTCTGCTGGTGGAGCGTTTCTTCTCCATTCCCGGCATGGGCCCGCTGCTCACAGACTCGATCACCCGATACGACTTAAACATGGTCCGCGGACTGGTGCTGCTTTATGCCCTGCTTGGCGTATTCGGCCTGTTCCTGGGCGACGTGCTTATGACCGTATGCGACCCGAGAATCAGACTTACCGGAAAGGGCGGTGACACTCGATAATGGAAACCAAAGCTGTAAATACCACGGCGGAGCTTGAAAAAGAGCTTGGCATGAGCGAACAGGAACTGTTTTCATTCGTTGAGTATCATGCCGAGGATGCCGAAAGAATAGGCTACAGCGAATATTCATATTGGAAGAGCGTTTTCCGCAACTTCCTTAAAAATAAGGCTGCTGTGGTCATGATAATCGTTTTCTTTGCAATATTCATATTCTCCTTCGTGGCGCTGTGGATAGGCAAATACGACTATCAGCATCTGATACCGGATACGAATCTGTGCTTCCAAAGCCCCAACAGTGAATATTGGTTCGGTACCGATAACCTTGGCCGCGACTACTGGTGCCAGGTTTGGTATGCCACGCAGACTTCAATAAAGCTGGCCGCCATAGTTGCCCTGGGCGAATGCCTTATGGGCGTTACAATCGGCTGCATATGGGGTTATGTGCGCAAGGCGGACAGGTTCTTTACCGAGCTTTACAACATATTCGACAGCGTGCCTACCATGATTTACATGACGCTTATCGCGCTGTTCATCGGCCAGACCTTCTGGATAATGTGCGCAAGCATAATACTGTTCCATTGGATGTATATGGCCAAGAACGTGCGTAATCTGGTGTTCATGTACCGCGACAGGGAGTATAACCTTGCTTCCCGCTGTCTGGGTACAAATCTGTTCCGCATACTGACCAAGAACATTCTACCCTATCTTATAAGCGTTATAATACTTAGGGTGGCGCTGAGCATACCGAGCACCATAGCGCTCGAAACCACGCTTAGCTATCTTGGCCTCGGTCTTGACGTGAACACGCCCAGCCTTGGCATACTGCTGCGCAATTCAAGGACGTTCTTCCTTGATTACCCGTATCTTCTGATATTCCCGGCGGTAATAGTTTCGCTGGTGACTATCACTTTCTATCTCGCCGGCAACGCCTTCAGCGACGCGGCCGACCCGAGAAACCATGTTTAAGCGGAGGATAGCATAAATGGAAGCATTGAAAAAGAAAACTATCCTCAGCGCAAGGGACGTGGAAATACAGTTCAGCCTGCGCGGAGACAAGCTGACGGCCATACGCGGCTGCTCGCTTGACCTTTACGAGGGCGAGACGCTTGCCATAGTCGGCGAATCCGGCTCCGGCAAGTCCGTTTTCACGAAATCCTTCCTGGGCATGCTTGACCAGAACGGCTCCATAACCGGCGGCAGCATAATGTATGACGGCAAGGACCTTGCCAAGTACACCACAGAGAAGGAATGGCGCACCATCCGCGGCAAGAAGATATCCATGGTAATGCAGGACCCGATGACGAGCCTTAACCCGCTCAAAAAAGTCGGCGTGCAGATACAGGAATCCATAGAGCTGCATCAGGGGCTGGATAAGGCGGCTGCAAAGGCGGAAGCCATAAGGATGCTGGATATAGTCGGTATCCCCAATCCCGAGGTACGCTATAATCAATATCCGCATGAGTTTTCCGGCGGTATGCGGCAAAGGGCCGTTATAGCCATTGCCGTTGCCTGCCATCCGGACATTCTTATTTGCGACGAGCCCACCACCGCGCTTGACGTTACCATCCAGGCACAGATACTGGACCTGATACGCAAGCTGCAGAAGAACCTGGGCATGACCATAATATACATAACGCACGACCTTGGCGTTGTTGCAAACGTTGCGGACAGGGTAGCGGTTATGTATGCCGGCCAGATAGTCGAAATAGGCATGGCGGAGGAAATATTCTATGATGCCTGGCATCCCTATACATGGGCGCTGCTTTCGGCCCTGCCGCAGCTTGGCATAAAGGGCGAAAAGCTGCCCACGATAGACGGCACCCCGCCGAACCTGTTCAACAAAATAACGGGCGATGCTTTTGCACCCCGCAACAGGCAGGCGCTGGCGATAGACTTCAAAAAGGAACCCCCGTTCTTTGATGTTTCGCCCACGCATAAGGCAAAGACCTGGTATCTTGACCCCCGCGCGCCAAAGGTGACGCAGCCCGAATCCATAAAGAGGCTTGCGCAGCGCATGAACGAGGACTTCGGTTCCAACATGAAGCATCCTCACGAGGATCCAAACAGGGAAGCCGTTATACAGGTCAAGGACCTTCAGGTAACGTTCGGCACGGGCCGCAAAAAGTTCGTTGCCGTTGACAATGTAAACTTCGAGATCTACCGCGGAGAGACCTTCTCGCTGGTTGGCGAATCCGGCTCCGGCAAGACCACCATCGGCCGCGCCATAACCAGGATAAACCCGACCACCGCCGGCGAAATACTCTACAAGGGCCGCAAGATAAACGGAAAAATATCCAAGGCGCTTGACCTTGAGGTCATAAAGGGCTGCCAGATGATATTCCAGGACCCGCTTGCTTCGCTCAACGAGCGCGCAAAGGTAGACTATATAGTCAGCGAAGGTATACTGAACCATCATCTTTATAAGGATGAGCAGGACCGCGAGAATAAGGTTCAGCAGGCGCTCAAGGAAGTCGGCCTTCTGCCCGAGTTCGCGTCCCGCTTCCCGCATGAGTTCTCCGGCGGACAGCGCCAGCGCATAGGCATAGCCCGCGCGCTGATAATGCAGCCCGAGTTCATAGTTGCGGACGAACCGATAAGCGCGCTGGATGTTTCCATCCGTGCGCAGGTGCTCAATCTGCTCAACGATCTGAAGAAGAGCCGCGGACTGACCTATCTGTTCATTGCTCACGACCTGAGCGTGGTTCGCTTCATATCCGACCGTATCGCGGTTATACACAAGGGCCGCATAGTGGAGTTGAGCGAAGCGGAAGAACTGTTCCGTCATCCGCTGCATCCGTATACAAAGAGCCTGCTTTCCGCCGTGCCCAATCCCGATCCGGCGATAGAGCGCAACAAGAAGCTGGTGGTATACGACCCCGGCATGCATGATTACAGCACCGATAAGCCCCAGTGGGTTGAAATCATTCCCGGACACTTTGTGTACGGCAATGAAAAGGAGTTGGACGGCTACCGTGAGGAGCTGGCAAAGAAAGCATAAATCAAAGCCATGGCCTTACGCGCCGGGGGCAGCAAAAAGCCTCCGGCGCAGCTGTTTATGAGGATATGATATGAAACGGTTCTTTCAGTTCATAAGGAATAAAGATGTTCGCCACGCCGCGCTGCAAAAAACTTTTCCGCGCGTGGTGATAGGGCTGCTCATCTGCTTTTTGTGGGACAGGTTCCTCAACAGCGGCGGCAGGCTGAACGTATACGGCCATGCGTTTATGGCGGTGGGACTGATTTACGCCGCGCTGTCGTGGCTCAATTATCTCAGCCTGGATGGCGTGAATGCGCCGGAGGTATTCAAAAAGAAGCTTTTCAAAAAGCCGCCCAAGCGCAAAATGGGGGACATGATAGACTACGTTGACGAAAAGGTGGTCTCCTTTGAGGAGCTGGACGACGACGAGCGCACGGCGGCAAGCTTCGTTGCCAATCTGCTTGCGGCGGTGCTGTTCCTTATACCGTGCATCATTTATACATTATCCAAGTAGCAAAGCAAAAAAAGGCGGCCTGAGCCGCCATTTTCTTTTATATTACGCCTTCCAAAGTCCGTGCAGGTTGCAGTATGCGTACACGGCAACCACTTCGTCCCCTTCGCAAAGGGCAAAGCTTGCTTCGGGCTTTTCGCTGGGCTTGAGCGCCTTGCGCTGCACGCCCTGCTTGGTTTGCAGCGCTATCCATTCAATGTAATGCGCATCCTGCATGGGATGCTCGACTGCGCCAACGCGCACCTGCACGGCATTGCCGCTCACTTCGTATACCGGAACGTGCTTTTCCCGCGCGGCGTCCACCGTGCCGGGGATAATTTCCGTCATTTTCTGCCCGCAGCACATCATGGGCACGCCGCTGCTCTTTACCATTTCAAACATGTTGCCGCAATGCTCGCAAACGTAAAACTTCAGTTCCATATTCAATAAACCTCCATATAATAAGATTAAAAACAATTCTTAATCTTATTATATGGATAATACTGTGTTTGTCAAGGGGGAAATGAAACGTGGGGGAGGTTTTATTTGCGATGCTTTAATACGCAGCAAAAGCATGAAGCATGGCAAACCGAGGTTAAATGAGTTTAACCTCTTTTGTACACTATCGTCCAGATCGTCCACTGCGTCCAGAAGCCCCTATTTGTCTACGTTTTTTACTGGACGATGAGTGGACGATGGATTTTATCGTCCAGTAAGTTATGGGCTGCCGCCCGCGGTGAAATTGCGCTGACGCGCAGTGAAATATTGCTATTGCAATGTGAAATATGACTGCGCCATGCCACTTTCCTATTTCATGGGGACAGCTTTAAGGCGTGTCACCACGCTCAGGTGAAAGCGCAGCGTATCTACCGCCTTCACTACTTACTACTTCTATATACCTCTCTTTGTTAATTCTTAGTCACTACTGTACATAAGACAGCACAGCTGTAACAGGTGATTCGGCCTTTC
>CAVDFM010000041.1:0-14339 GCA_963608365.1 bacterium
GACTCGTTACGGCTGATGAACGGTACAAGTGCATCTTCTTTGGAAAACACAAGGCAGTTTTTATCGCCAGCGGTGATAGACTTCCCTATAAAGTCAGCATAGGCGGGATTCTTCATCGGCTGCTTTGCCGTCACGGACAGCGGGGTAATGCCTTCCTTGGTTGCCTTGCGAATGAGTCCCACTAGGAACACAAACTCAATTCCCACAAAAATCTCCGGCAGCTCCAATTCAGGATTCGCAGACAGAATTTCAACGCTGACCTCTGTTTCGGTTTCTTCCACTTGATACAGCAGCGCACCGATCAGCGGCTTGTATTTCGCCAACCGTTTCAGGCACACAAGCGCATTGCGGCTGCAATATGCCGCAAAAATTGGCGGCGAAAATGCCTCAATGCCTTCCGACGACGCCAAGCGAATCGGTGTCTGTTCGTCAGGTGAAAGTGCATCAATTGCCCCCATAAAGCGGAAATATTCTTCCGCCGTCAGGCTGGGCGTCTGCCGTGCGAACAGGTCCTCCGGCAGCATTGCTTTTTTCAGGACTTCATCCATCGAAAAGCCCATCCCAGATAGATAAACGCCATAGTTTTTGTCAATCAAAAAATACTTCAAAATACCACTCCGTTAAGAAAAGTTTTTGATGACCCAATCGAACACACGGTCTCCGAAAATATTGTGGGTCCAAACCATCGGCTTTGCGCCAAACCCAATCATGTAACGGGTACGGGGACGGCGCTTTGTGACAGCCTTGCGGACAGTCTTTGCAATCAGTTCTGGCTTGGAGAGCATATTGCCGCTGTAATTTTTAATCATACTGTCCGCAGCTTTATTCGCCATTTCCGCATAGGCGCCGTTTGCCGAAGTCTTTTTCAGATTCTCGGCGGCGATGATACCCCAATCGGTCTTTATACCGCCAGGTTCTACCACAATCACATCAATACCAAAGGGCTTGAGTTCCATACGCAGACAATCGGACAAACCCTCTACAGCGTATTTCGTGGCGTGATACCAGCCGCCGAACTTCGTCCAGATTTTTCCTCCCATCGAGGAAATGTTGACTATCTTGCCATAGTGATTCTTCCGCATTGTGGACGTAACAAGCTGAATAAGCCGCGCCATGCCGAATAGGTTCACGTCGAACTGGCGGCGGCCTTCCTCCAGCGGCACATCCTCGATTGCACCGTAGGAGCCGTAGCCTGCGTTATTCACCAGCACATCAATGCTCTTTTCCTTGGAAAGAACCGCGTTTACGCACTCCACGATGGATTCGTCATTAGTTAAGTCCAGAGCTACCGGCGTAATGCCGTCTTTCTCTAAATCTGCCATACGGTCTAATCGCCGTGCGGCGGCGTAAACCTTGAAACCTGCTTTTTTCAATTCCTGTGCAACCATTCTGCCGATACCGCTGGATGCGCCTGTGACCAATGCTACCTTTGCCATAGTGATGACCTCCGTTTGCTTTGTTGCCATCATTATAGCGGAAGGATACGCCGGAACGAATATCATAGAACGCCATCATACATGCAATTCACGCCATATTTATTATAGCTAAGGGATATGCACCTTACGGTACATATCCCTTTTGTCTGCATCCCTTGTTCGGCATCTGCCCTAAGGAGGAGCGTTTTTTTGCTTAAGCTTAGTTGCCCTTCAGTATCATGTAAAGGCTCTGGTTGCTGTTGCCGGACTTATCGGCGCAGGTGATTATTACCATCACCTTGTCGCTGCCGGAGATGCTGCCCAGAGTTGCTCCAAGATACTTGCTGTTGCAGTAGCTCATCATGGTGTTGACCCAGCTCTGCTTGGCGCTTCCGGTAAGGGTGGAGTTGAAGGAAGCGTAGGTCTGTATCTTCTTGCGGTTGGCGGCGCTGCTCATGGTGGAACTGGAAAGCTCAAAGAAGCCTACCAGGGTCCAGCTGCTGGTGCCGTTGTAGCTGATGTTGAAGGTTGAGGTCTTGGCGCCGGAGCAGCTGCGTCCGCAGTATTCGCACTTGGCCTTGCCAAGCCATGCGTTCTGAACATGGTGCAGCTCATGCAGGCCCAGATTGGTGGTCTGCTTCTTGGCGACCTTCCTCATGTTGTGGCCGTATATAACGGCGATGGGGTCGGTCAGGTAACTGAGCGCGTAGAGGTTGTTCTTGGAAGAGCTGTAAGCGTTGTACACGAACTGGCCCTTGCTGTTCATGGCGTTGCAGTAGATGTTGTCGCTTATGTTGGTGCCGGCAACGCTCATGCTGCCCCAAATGTCGGCGGAAGTGCCGGTGTACTTGGCGTACTGGGTGCCCACGCCGGAACCGCTCACGTTATTGCCGGTGCTGCCGGGGGTGTTCACGCCGCTGCCGGCGACCGCAACGTAATCCGCGCTGAGGTAGCCGGTGTAGCTCTTGTAAGTTACCTTGTACCAGCCGTTGGACTGCTCCAGTATGGTAACGGTCGAACCCTTGGGGACCTTGGTGCAGCCGGAAACGGTGCTGTACTTGGTGCCCGGGCCGGTGCGGAAGTTCACGTTGCCGGTGGTGGTGCCGGTGGTGGTGCTGGAGGCGGAGCCGGAATTGCTGTTGTTGGAGTTATTATTGTTGCCCCAGCCGGTGTTCCAGCCGCTGCTGGAGTTATTGCCGGAATTGTCGTTATTGCTGCCGGCGTTGTTGTTGGTCAAGGTGACCTTGAGGTACTTGGCGCTGAGGTAACCGGTGTAGTTGCCGTAGGTTACCTTGTACCAGCCGTTGTCGCTGCTGGTGTATTCATACAGGGTAACGGTGGCTCCCTTGGGGACCTGCGCGCAGCCCGTCACCTTGCTGTAATTGGTGCCGGGGCCTTGGCGGAAGTTGATGTTGCCGGTAGTGACAGCGGTGCCGATGGACTTGGCGGAGGTCACGTTGCCGGAATTGTTATTGTTATTATTGTTGTTATTGTCGTTGCCGGAAAGGTTGCCCCAGCCGCTGCTCCAGTTGCCGGTGTAGCCGCCGGAGGTGTTGCCGCCGGTCCAGCCCACGGAAGAAGAACCGCTGCCGGTGGAGCCGGTGTTGCTGTTGGGCGCGTCCACCCAGCCCACGCCGGGAACGTATACCTTACCGCCGGAGGTGGTGCCGCCGGTGGTGCCGCCGGTAGTAGTACCGGAGCTTGCGGTAATGCGGACGTAGCTCTTAAGAACATAGCCCACGTAGTTGCCCGCAGTCACCTTATAATAGCCGTTCTGTTCGCCGGTTATGGTAACGGTGGTGTTGGGGGTCAGCTTGGCAACGCGCTTGGAGGACTTGTTAGCTTCCGCGCGCAGGCTCACCCAGTTGGTGCAGTTGTAGATAACGCCGGTAGAATTGGTGGTGGTGGTAGTTGAACCGTTGGGGCCGACGGTCACGTTGCCGGAAGAACCGTTGCTGCCCCTGGCAAGCATAGCCTTTATGGAATCAACGTTGCCGTTCTTCAGGGTTATGCTGTCGTTCAGGCTGCTGGTGAGCACATAGCCCGTGTGGATATCGAAGCCGATATAGCTCCACTGGCCGTCGCTGGTTATGCCGAAAAGAATAACGCTGGTGCCCTTTTCAACGCGGCTCTGACCCTGCACGAATGCATAGCTGGTGCCGGGGCCCTGATAGAAGAAATCGCTTTCCGCCATCGTAGTCGTACCAACGTAGTCCTTTACTACCTCGGCAGAGGCGAAGGACGCCGCGCCAAGCGCAGTCATCAGCGCCATCACCAGCGCGAGGATACGAAAACTCTTTTTCATCTCTCAATGAATCCTTTCCTTGTGTTTTGTGTTTTTGTATGCTATGCGCTCAAAGGAAAGCCTTTCCCCCATCCGCGCATGTCATCGTTTTGTTATTCGCCGTCCGTCTTGTTATCGGACTCGTTCTTATCGTCGTCCTCGTCGTCAAACTCGAACGCGGCGCGCATCTTGTTCCGCTCCTTGCGGATCATTTCTTCGTCCTGCCTGCGCTGCTCCTCCGCAGCCGCCTTCCTGTCGGTGAATACAATGCTCAGTACAAGCATGGCTACCAGCGCCGCAAGACCCAGCACCCATAAAACGCTTCCGACCACCTTAAAGGTTGCATCATCGTAAAGGAAAAATTCTATCGCGCTGTTGCCCAGCGTGAATACCGCGCCCGCAAGCGCCACGGAGCGCATTATAGTGCGGAACTTCTTTTCCTCTATTTTCAGGTACTTGTTTTCAAGTATCTTGCCCTTGCCCAGCACCGCCACATACAATAGGTATAAGGCAATTATGATCTTGAAAATGGGCATGTAGTTTAGCGCGCCGTCCGCATCGTATATCGCGGGGTTCGCCTCCAATGCAAGTATTGCCAAAGCGAGTGTTTTCATTCCGTTTTTCTCCGTTCTTAGAATATAATACCAACTAAAGCGGCGCCTATAAATAGCGCAACGCCATTGTTCAAAGTTTGTTTACTCTTTTCCGCCTATTCATGCGCCGCAATAAAGCGCGCAGCGATGAGCGAAGCGGAAGACACATTGAATTCATCGTGCGGGTCAAGCTGATAATCCACCGCCGCGTTGCGTATCCATGCCGCGTCCGTGTCTATATACGGTGCACGGGCGGCGCTGAGTTCCTCAGCGGTTTTTGCAAATGCGTCAAGCTCCATATTCTCAAGCCCTATCCGCACCGGAAAGCCCGCAAAGCCCGCCGCGCTTGAGCTTGTTGCAACGCACATAACGTTTTGCGGCACGGCTGCGCCCGTGCATTCATTCAGCAGCGCGCGCCACGCGGGCGAGTATGTATCCGCGTTTTCCATAAGCAGCATGAACCTGAGCGGCTGCGCGCCGAGGTATGCAAACAGGCTGCGTATCTCCGTGCCGTTCATGGGGCATGCCTGTATAAGCCTCAGCTCCGGAAACTCATCCGCCATGGCGCGTGCAATCGTCGCCTTGCCCATGGCCTCCGGCCCGTATATAAGCACACAGCTTGGCTTCGCCCCGCGCATGAATGCTATCACCTGCTCGCTGAGCGTCTGCCGCGCCTTCTCCTGGCAGCTAAGCTGCACGGCGCATTCATTCTGCGCCGCTTCTTCAAGCCATGCCCGCTGCCCGTCCGTGCGGCATTCAAGCGTTCTGCTCCTCAGCAGCACCCCCGTGCCGGACGATGCGAACAGGTTGAAAAGATCCTGCGCCGCACTTTTCCAATTATCGCTTTCCGTAAGGCTTATGTATATTTCCTCAAGCACCTCGTCCGCGGCGTATTCGCCGCGCATGCCCTTTTCGCCGTAGCTCCAGGCGGGCCATTCGCCCTCCGCAGGCGGCTGCAACGCCGCTTCCGCAGGCATCGCTTCCTTATTATGCGGCATGGGCTTAGGCTCGGTCCCTCCCCATGCGGCGGTGCTCATTACGGATATATCGTCCTTGGCGTAGCGGGAACGGGAATTGAGTTCGCGGCTGCGCTGCATGGCCATGCGGCTTATGTCCGCCGAATCAAGCGTGCTCAGCTCCCCAAGGGCACATAAATCGCCCCTGAAAAGCATAAGCTGCGCCTCGTCCAGCATGCCGGTGGCGGAGCTTAGCGCGAAGGAATGCTCGTACCCCACGGCAAGGTGGATGAGATAATCCGTAAATATGCTGCCGCTCACGCGGCGCGCGGGGCTTTTTATAAGCGCGCGGCACAGCGCGCAGTGCTTTATATACGCTCCCATGCAGTCGCCGTTTATTATGCATTCGGCCGCGCCGGCAAGCAGCTTCAGCGCGTCGTCAGGCTCCTTTTCCCGCAGTATTGTCACGCGGTTTACCAGCGAAAGCAGCCTTGCCGCGCCTTCGCGGGCGGAACTGTCGTTATAATTTCGCATGGGCCCATCCTCTCTATCTTATTAACCTATTATATCATACCACATATCGTCCCGTTTGCCATCCCACGGCGGCAACTTTATTTTCCATTATGAACAATGCATGAATAATGCGCATGCGGGCAACCATTTTGCGATGAAATGCGTTATAATTGCAGAAAACAAAAAACAAACCTAAGCCCCGCGCAATGCCGCGGAGCGGAAAGGAAGAATATTTAATATGATCAAAAAAATTGCAAAAGGCGCGCTTGCGCTCCTGCTTGCGCTCGGCCTGGCCGGCTGCACAAACGGCGCAAACACGCCCACGGATTCGCCCATAGCCAATCTGCCAAACCCGATGGTCAGCGTAGACTCGGCCGATGCTTTCAGCGCGGCCGGAGTGAACATAGACGCGCCCGCGGATGCGACAGACGTGAGCTATTATATAATCAGCGGCACGCTTGCCGGGGTGCAGTTCACCTATGACGGGGAGGAATACACCTACCGCGCCAGCGCCAAGGACGACAATATATCCGGCATTTACTATGAACTCACCGCGCAGTATATAATAAAGGTGGAGTGCGACGGCTTCAGCGTGGATGCCACCGTGTACGCCGCGGAGGACAAGGGCACGCTGGTTGAATGGGAGCACGACGGCACACATTATGCCCTTTGGCACGCGGGCGACACGGACGAAGAAAAGCTGACCGCCGCGCTTACGGGCGTTATGGCGCGCACATTCAGCGGCGTGCAGAGCGACCCCGTATCCGCCTCGCTCGATTTCAGCAAGGACGGCGAATGCGAGGTTGACCTTGACGGGGACGGCTTTGCCGAAAAGGTGAGCATAGCTGCGCAGAGCGGCGAGCAGTATATGATACAGGATTACTGCACGCTG
This sequence comes from bacterium, assembly GCA_963608365.1. Classification (GTDB taxonomy): domain Bacteria; phylum Bacillota; class Clostridia; order Christensenellales; family CAG-138; genus Phil1. The sequence goes on from CAVDFM010000041.1 coordinate 6,654, forward strand.
AGCGTTAAGGACGCAAGCGGAACCGAGCACACCATGAACCTTCAGATGCAGTGGGCGTCCATTGCCACGGCATACGACTTTGACGCGGACGGAAAGACGGAGCTTTTCATAAGCGGCGATATGGAGAGCGACGATTTCGTAAGCTACGTTATCCGCTTTGACGGCAGCAGCCTTGTGCTTGCCGCGCCGGAAGTTCCCTATGACGGCAGCGACAATGTGCCAATCGACGTTGAACCCGGCACTCCCCAAACCGAAGAACCTTCATTCTATGGCAGCATAGAGGTTGTGAACGACGGTTCGCTCACCGTGAACCAGACTCTTGACATACTGGGCACGCGCGGCGGCAGCACGACGTATCTTATGGACGCGGACGCTTTCCGCTTCGCAAAGGATCCTTCCGCGCCCTGGGTATTCAAGTTTGATACGAACAATGCCGAGGACTGGGAATACATGGGCATGGAAACGAGCGCGGAATTCCCCGTGCGCATGGACGGCACGCAGGAGGATGCTACCCTGCCCATAGGCACGGAGATCGCCATAACCGAAATAAGCCTTGACGGCGAAGAATACGTTTGCCGCTTCGTTACCCGCGCGGGCGAGGAGGGCACCATAAGGGTAACGTTCGTCAATACGGATACGGAATACGGCTGCTACATAAACGGCGTTTCCGAATACGATTGCTTCACGGTGCTGCATTACGCGGGCTAAAAAATCAAAAAATAATGGGAACGGCTCACAAGGCCGTTCTTTTTATATGCCGCAAAATATGATACAATATATCAAAAGCAGCATTTTCAGCGCGGAGGGACAGCACATGAACGACATTATGGCCATTGGCATTGCGGGCGGCACCGGATCGGGCAAAACGACCATAACCCGCCTTTTGAGCGAACGCTTCGGTAAGGATATATCCGTAATATATTACGATAATTACTATAAGGCGCACGACGACCTTACCTATGAGGAACGCGCAAAGATAAACTACGACTGCCCCGATGCATTCGATACGGAGCTTTTTCTGGAGGACGTGGCCAAGCTCAAGCGCGGGGAGGACGTGCTTTGCCCCGTATATGATTACACGGTGCATAACCGTTCCAACCAAACCCTGCTTATAAAAAGCGCGCCTGTGATACTGCTTGAAGGCATACTCCTTTTGAGCGACGAACGCATACGCGATCTTCTTGACATAAAGATATTTGTCGATACCGATGCGGACGTGCGCATACTGCGCCGCATAATGCGCGACGTTAAGGAAAGAAAGCGCAGCCTTGAAAGCGTGGTCGAGCAATATCTTACCACCGTTAAGCCCATGCACGAAATGTACGTTGAGCCTTCAAAGCGCTATGCGAACATAATAATTCCCGAAGGCGGCCACAATATGGTTGCCGTGAATATGCTGATGGAAAGGATAAACGCGCACATAAACGCATAACGCTCCGTTCCACCACTCTACCATCCGTAGACCCCCAAAAGGGGTCTTTTTTATTGACCGCGCAAAGCCGGCGGGGCTATACTTTTTCCGCATACAGAACAGAAAGAGGGGATCTACGGATGAAAATACTCATAATAAACGGCTCTCCCAAGCGGGAAAAGAGCGACACCATGCACATTACCCGCGCCTTTACGGACGGGATGAAAGACGTATGCCCAAACGATGTGCGCATAATAAACGCGGCGGATGCGCGCGTTGAATACTGCACGGGGTGCTTCAGCTGCATGCACAACGGCGGCAAGTGTATTCATGATGACGACATGCGGCAAATACTCAACGCAATACTTGTGTGCGACCTGCTTATATTCAGCTTTCCGCTGTATTGCTATGCAATGCCCGCGCAGCTGAAGACCATAGTTGACCGCATGCTGCCGCTTACGTCCATGGCAATGCGCAAGGAGGGCGAACGCTACCGCCACGTTTCGCAGGCGAACACGGCGCATATACGCTATGCCATGATATGCGGCTGCGGCTTCCCGAACTCCCGCGGCAATTTCGAAGCCGTGCTCGCGCAGTTTTCGCTCATGTTCCCACAGGACAGCTTAAAGCTTACCGTGCCCGAAGCGCCCATGTTCAGCGCTCCTGAGGCCGCCATAGTTACTGAGCCGTATCTTGCCCTTGTGCGGCAGGCCGGGCGCGAATATGCCCAATGCGGCGCGGTGAGCGGCGAAACGATGGCAAAATTAAACGTCCCCATGCTGGACGAGGACGTTTATGCTAAAATTTGCAGCGGCGATATGCAGCCGTGATTAGTTGAATATGTTCGGCCTTCGGGCGTAGTTGAACGCCGTGCCGCGCGTGGTGACCACCACGTTGTCGTAGCTTGACGAGCAGTGCGCAAACACCGGTTCGCCGTTTTCAAGGAAGCCTACGCATATGCCTATGTGGTTGCCCTTATCGGTAGGGTAGCGGTTCATGAAGGCCACGTCCCCCACGCGAATATCCTTATACGCAATGTCCGCGCTGCGGTCCCATTGGTTCCATGTGCCGTTGCCGAGCAGCGTCTCCATCTCGCCGAAGCTGTAACCAAGCTGTATGAACGCCCAGCTTACAAAGCCGGAGCAGTCAAGCCCATAGGGCTTCATCTGCCCGCTCGATTCGCTGCCGCTGCTCGTTACCTCCCTAAGCTCTCCCCATGCGGGGTCAACTCCTGTTGCGCTGCTTTTGCCGCCCCAGAAATAGTTCACCTTGCCCACTATGCTGCACGCGGCGCGGGCGAACTCAAGGCGCTTATCGCTCGATGCGTCCGCGTTTTCCGCTTCCTTTTCCTCCCCGCGCACAAGTGCGTAGGCAATCTCTTCATCGCTCAGCGCGCGGTAATTCTTCGCGCGGATATAGTCCGTCAGCTTGTTTATGCCCAGCACCGCAAAGCATGCTATGAGCAGCACCGCCGTCATTATCACTATGCGCGCGGCTGCGCCTTTCATTGTTTTTGCGGTCTTTTGCCGCTTCACTTCCCGCCGGTTAAGGACAGGTTTATTCTCCATAGTAATTCATTCTCCTAATTATTGAGCTGTTAAGCCGCATTCCTCGGCTTATTCATGCCCGTGCTTATAAAGCTGGCGGTTATCCAGCGCCCACAGCCGCTCCGTAAAGCCGCCCGTGACTATGCCCGAAAGCGCGTCATACATTTCAAACAGCCTTGCGTCCAGCAAGTCCACCTCGCTCACTATTTCCGCCTCCGGGAACATGGGGGGCTTGGGTGAGCCGAACTCCGGCACGCCGTGGTGGGACATTACTATATGCTGCAAAAGCATCTTCGTTTCATCGTTTATCATCAGCTCCGCTGCCGCGCGCTCTATCATCGCCATGCCAAGGTCAAGATGCCCAAGCAGCTGTCCTTCGGTGCTGTATGCGCTTGCAAGGCCAAGTTCGCCCACGACCAGTTCCCTTGTCTTTGCAATGTCGTGCAGTATTATGCCCGCGTAAACAAGCTCGCTGCTTAAGCTTGGATAAAGCCGCTTATATACGCCTATTATGGCCTTCGCGCTTTCAAGCATTGTAAGCGTGTGGTAAAGCAATCCTCCGCGCATGGCGTGGTGCAGCTTCAGCGCGGCGGGCCAGCGCATAAGCGCTTCCTTATTCTCCTTCAAAAGATACTGCGTGATAAGCTTCAAATCGGGGTCTATAAACCCTTCGGTCACGGCAAATATCTCGTCATACATTTTCTGCGGGCTTTGCGGCGCGCATGGCACCAGCTCACTCATGTCTATTTCTTCATTGGGCTTAAGGTTGCGTATGCGGTCTATTTTAAGCTGCTCCCCGTCTTTCCACATGTTTATCGTGGCGCGCACCTTTATGACCGTGTTCGCTTCGTATGAGCCGTGTACCTCCGGCGCGTAATCCCAAAGCTTGGCGTTGCATTCGCCGCCCGCGTCCGCCAGTATCATGTCCAAATACGCCGCGCCCTTCACGTTTGTCTTTATGCCAACGCTTTTAACTATGCAGAAGCCCTCCACCTGGCTTGCAGAAGCGTTAAATACCTTGTCCAGCAGTCTCATGCGACCCATATATAAAACCCTCCGTATTGCTTATTCGCTTTATTATACCAAAAACTCAGCCTATATTAAAGCCGTCCGTGCGCGTTATGCCGCCGTCATTGTCTATCCAAAGTGCCTCGGCGCCGTCAATCGAGTCTATAAGCGCGCGCCCTTCGTCCGTATCCATTATGAAAAGCGCCGTGCTCAGCGCGTCCGCAAGCGCGCCGTTTGACGATATAACGGTAACCGATGCGTGTTTATCCGCGCTCATAAGCGTGTCGGGGTCTATAATATGGTTATAGCGCACGCCACCTACGGTGTAATACCGCTGATAATCTCCGCTTGTCACAACATAGCCCGAAGCTATGCCCGCCGTTGCGGCATTATCGCTGCCGCGCGGGTTTTGCACGGCAATCTGCCATGCTTCGCCGTTCGGCTTTGTCCCCGCCGCGCATACGTTCCCGCCCAAGCTTATAAGCGCCGCGGATATCTCCCCCGTTTCTATGCGCGCGTTAAGCTCATCCGTAACCATCTGCCCCGCAAAGCCCTTTGCAATAGCGCCCACGTCAAGGCACACCATATCGTCCGTAAAGAATACGGTGCCGTTTGCTTCGTCCAGCACAATGCTGTTTATGTCCGTATGCTCAGCGGCCTTTTTAAGCAGCTCCATAGGCGGAAGTTGAGCGTTCGCTTCGTCCGCAAGCCCCGCTTCCCTGTAATCATGCCAAATTGAAAGCACGCTGCCCATCGCCGCGTTCACCTTCCCGCCGGTAAGCTTATACGCTTCCTTGGCAAATTTAAGCAGCGCCATGGTCTCCTCGCTCACGCTGACCGGCGCTTTTGCCGCCGCTGCGTTCACCGCCATAAGGCTCACGGCATCATCATATTCATTATATATATCGAAAAGCTTGTTCAGATATATCAGCCGTTCGTGCGCGGCCTTTGCCGCATCCGCCGCCGCTGTTTCGTCATTAGCGTATATGGTCAGCTCCGTAACTGTATCAAACACATCAAAAAAGGCGTATTGATATTTCGCGTCTGTTTTTTTGCAGCCGCACGGCGCGAAAAGCGCGGCTATGATCAGCAGAATTGCCGCTATGCGCTTCATTGGGCGGCCTCCGGCGCAATGTTCGCCTCGAACCAGCCGGTAAGGTCCCTTCCCGCGGCTTCGCTGAAGGCGGCAATAAGCTTTTCCTTTGTGCCTATGCCCATGTAGTTCGCGTTATAGTATGTTTTAAGCCCTTCGTAGAAGGCTCCCGAGCCTATCTCATTCACAAGCTTGGCGTAAAAATCATGCCCGTAGGCATACACCATGAAGAAATAGTCCGCGCCCGAAAGCTCCTCAAGCGAACCGTCCAGCCGCTTCGTGCGCAGATATTCATTGCGCATGGCATAGTACCGCTCCTGCTCAAGCGCATCCGCCGTGTCGGCTCCGGCATACTCCCGCAGGAAATCGAACCCAAGGTATTCAACCAGCGATTCATCAAGCCACGGGGAATACACCTGATCGCTCCCCACAACGCCGTAAAACCACTGGTGCGCGGTCTCGTGCCCCATAACAAGCGCCCCTTCGTTGGATTTGGAGGACTTGAAATACGCCTTGTTTATCATTATAAGGCCGGGGTATTCCATGCCGCCGTTCAGGTCAAAGGGAACAACGTATATGTCGCTGTACGGATATTCGCCTATGCTTTCGCTGAAAAAATCTATCGCCTTTGCCGTGCATTGAGCGCCGAACGCCGCGTGCGCCTTGCTTTGGCCCAAAGCGTGCACCTTCACGCGCCCGCCGCGCGCCGTGGCTTCCGCGGCTGCGGCGTTGGGGATGAGCGCGAACGCAAACTCCCTTACGCTTGGCGCGGCGATATAATATGTTTCGTATGCGCGGCCGGAATCGCAGCTCATGCGCGTTCCCGTATGCGCAAGGGCAAACTTGGCGGGAATCTGCAAAGCGACCTTATAATCGGCAATGCGGCTGTAAAAGCTGTCCCCGTTGGAATAATACGGCTCCGTGCGCCACGCGCCGTTTTCATACATGGCGGCTATGGGCAGGGCGTTGCCCAGCATATAGCCCGTTGAATTGGCGCCGAAGCGGTCTCCGGTTTCAGGCAGGGTCATATCGAACCTCACGAAAAGCTGAGTGCTTTCGCCCGGCCCTATCTCGCGCGGTAAGGATACCGTAAGTATGCCGCCGTCGCTGCTCAGCGTATATGCGGCGGATCTGCCGTCCGCCCCTACGGAGCCTATGGCCATGCAGTTTGCATCCACGTCGTTTGCATGCAGGCGCAGAACTATGCTGTACATCGTGTCCGCGCTGCGGTTAACGTATGTAAGCCGCATAAGCCCCCATACGCGCAGGGACTTGCCTTCCTCCATAGCCTTTATCGAAAATTCATAAAGGTCGCGCTCGGGAATTTCGCCGTTTTCCGCCGCGGTAGGCACGGCAAAAGCCGCTGCGCATATAAACGCGGCGGCCAATGCAAAAAGCCTTAATATGGTGCTTATGCTTTTACGCCTATGCTCCACATGTTTCCTTTCTTTTTTACTTCATCACTATGCAGCCGGAATAGATGTAGCCGTATTGCCCGTTCACCTGGCAATAATACCATGTTCCGTCAAGCCTTATCACCGTAACGTCGGTGCCCTGAGAAAAGCTGCCTATCACGGGGAAATCCTTCCCCGCGCCGGAGCGCATGTTTGCAATTATGCCCGCCGCAATGCTGGCGTTAGCGCCGCTTTGCGCAGGGGCAGCCGTGGGCGCGGGCGTTGGCGTTGCGGAGGGGAAGGAGCCGTTGCTGAACATTCCGCCGCCGGTAGACCAGCCGTTTGACGTGCCGGAGTTATTGGCGCCCGTTGAAGGCTGAGTTACATCCTCAAGCACAGGATATTCAACCGTTTCGCTCTTTATAACATAGCGCGTGCGTATATAGCCGTATACGCCGTTATAGCTGCCGTACCACCAGCCCTTCTTGGGGTTGGATTCAACGTTTGCCTGCGCGCCGCCGGGTATGGTTGCAAGCTTGGCGGAGTCCGTGCTCATGGACTTATAAACATAAGTCTTGCTCTTTGCGGTGTAGGCAGTCTTTACGGCGTTTGTATTGTCCGGATAGGCCAATATGTATTCGGTCTTAACATAGCCCAGCTTGCCGTCCGCCGTGCGCACCTTGCACCAGTCCGCCGCAAGCTGCAGCAGCATCACCTTATCCCCGCGGGAAAGGGTCGCAACGGTGGTGTCCTTGGTCTTTGAAAAGCCCGTGCGCAGGGGCGTGCTGTCGTATTTTATAACGGCGGGTATCTCCGGCGGGTACGCGCGGTTATCCTCCGGCTGCTTATAATCCGCATACGCCGGAATCTCCTTCTTCAGCTTTTTGACAAGCTCCGGATCGGCGGCCTTCTTGCGGTTTATCACGCAGGTGGTTCCCGGCGGGCAATTATAGTATATGAACTGCGCAACGTGCGGCAGCACCCTTACGCAGCCGTGGGACACGGCCTGACCAAGCTTCCTGTACGCCCCGCGGGACATGGAGGTGAGCTTCTTTGAATTATACATTACGGAATGGATGTATATTCCGCGCACGACCTGCGTCCAATACTGCGCATACTGGCCGAACGCCACAAAATAGCCGAAGCGTTCCTTCATATTGCCAAGCTTGAACGTGCCCGCGCCGGTCTGATGCTCCGCATCGCCGGTGGTGCAAAGGCTCTGCAGCACTATCT